>JAEMQE010000205.1 GCA_022758945.1 Lentimicrobium sp.
ACCACTATCAATAGTTACATTATTATTAATTTGCCAATTCTGCCATACCAATGATATTTTGTGTGACAAAGTAATCATCAATGACGAGTTAGCCGCTTATGAAGCTGTTCAAAGTCTGATTGATAAAGGACGAAAAAAAATCGCGATTGTAACCACCGTAGATTATGTCAGCGTCGGAAAATACAGAACTGATGGCTATACTAAGGCATTGCGAGACAATGGCTTGCCTTTTGACGAAAACCTGATTATTAAAATTGAAAATGTAGACAATTGCGAAATCACCATAGCCAAATTGCTCGAAGACAAAGCTTTCGACGCCGTTTTTGCCGTGAATGAATTATTTGCTGTAACTATTATTAAAATCGCCCATAAAATGGGAATAAAAGTCCCGGAAGATCTGGCAGTTATAGCATTTACAGATGGAATTATTTCTAAATATTCGACTCCAACGATTACAACGGTAACCCAAAACGGAATAGAAATGGGAAATATAGCAGCAAAAATCCTTATTGAAAGATTGGAATCAGAGGAAGAAGAATTAGAAGAAGAGGAAGAAGAAATTTACAAAACTGTAGTAATTGAAACGCATCTGATAGAAAGAGAATCAACAAATTAGCCACAAAATAATTTATTTATTCACACTATTACGTTGTAGTTAAGAGTAATTCCATTTATTCTAAAATCTAAAATCTAAAATCTAAATTCTTTTATATATTTACACGATTCAAAACTTTTACTTTTACTTCGAAAAATAAGTTAAGTTTTGATAAGCAAGGCGCTTATCGTACATTTAAAACAATATACGATAATGAAAAAACCCAAATTAAGTTTTTGGCAAATCTGGAATCTAAGCTTTGGATTCCTAGGAGTACAGATTGGATATTCTCTACAAAATGGTAATACCAGCAGAATATTGGAAGCCCTTGGCGCCGATGTTCACAGCATTGGTTATTTTTGGTTGGCAGCACCTCTTGCAGGTTTAATTGTTCAGCCCATCATTGGTCTTTCAAGCGATAAAACCTGGACACGTCTTGGACGCAGAATCCCTTTTATCTTTTTTGGAGCAATTGTTTCGGCTTTGGCGATGTTTTTTATGCCAAATGCAGAATACTTTACCTATCTGTTACCGCCATTAATTTTTGGTGCCGTGATGCTTCTCTTAATGGACACTTCATTTAATGTCACCATGCAGCCCTTTAGAGCCCTTGTTGGCGATATGGTAAATGATGAACAGAAAAATCTGGGCTATTCTTTGCAAAGTGCTTTAATCAATTTTGGAGCCGTTTTTGGTTCCTTATTACCTTGGATTCTTGCCAAAGCAGGAGTTGCAAATGTGCCTGCGGCTGGCGAAAAAGTGGCGGCATCCGTAATATGGTCTTTCTATATTGGAGGAGCGATTTTATTGATAACTGTTCTTTGGACTGCATTTAGAACCAAAGAATATGCACCAAAAGAACACGCTCTTTACAATGACATCGACCTAGAATCTGAAACTGTAACCGAAAAAACAAGCATATTCAAGTTGATTGCAAACGCTCCAAAAATCTTTTGGCAATTGGGAATTGTACAATTCTTTTCTTGGTTTGCCTTATTTTTAATGTGGGTTTATACCACAAGAGCCATTGCTAATCAGGTTTGGGGAGCAGAAGCCTTGGATCCAAAATCAATTGGTTTCAACGAAGCCGGAGACTGGACAGGCGTAATGTTTGCTTTTTACAGCGGAGTGGCAGCTTTGTTCTCCTTACTTATTCCAACAATTGCAAAATCAATTGGGCGGAAAAAAACCTATAGTTTTTCTCTTGTAATGGGTGGAATCGGGTTAGCTTCTATGTATTTTGTACACGACAAAACTATTTTATTGCTTTCAATTTCCGGAGTTGGATTGGCTTGGGCAGCAATTTTAGCAATGCCTTATGCTATGTTATCAGGTTCATTACCCGCAGATAAAATGGGAGTTTATATGGGATTGTTTAACGCAACCATTACCATTCCACAAATCGCAGCGGGATTATTAGGAAGTACAATCATTGCTCTTTTTGGAGGTTTTCCAATGGCCATTATTGTAATCGCAGGGCTTTCGATGTTGATAGCTGGTTTGGCAGTATTCTTTGTTAAAGAACACAAATCAACAGCAAAATAAATTAAAAATAATAATGAACACAAAAGCATTTATATTCGACCTCGACGGCGTAATTGTCGATACCGCAAAATACCATTTTCTTGCCTGGAAAAAAATTGCCAATGAATTAGGATTCGAATTTACACACGAAAACAACGAATTATTAAAAGGAGTTAGCCGTGTGCGCTCGCTCGATATCATTTTAGAATTAGGAAAAGTGGAAGCTTCACAAGAAGACAAAAACAAATGGCTCGTTCAAAAAAACGAAGATTATTTGTCTTACTTGGTCGATATGAACGAAAGCGAAATCCTGCCAGGAGTTATGCCTGTTTTAAAATATTTGAAAGAACAAAATCAACTAATTGCATTGGGTTCAGCAAGTAAAAATGCCAGACCCATTCTCGAAAAAACGGGAACACTACCTTATTTTGATGCTATTGTTGACGGAAACGATGTTTCGAATGCAAAACCTGATCCCGAAGTTTTCCTGATTGCAGCAAAATTATTAGGCAAAAAACCCGAAGATTCAATTGTATTTGAAGATTCGGTAGCAGGAATTCAAGCCGCAAATATCGGAGGAATGATTAGTGTGGGAATTGGTGAAGCATCAACATTACACGAAGCAAAATATTTATTCAAAGATTTTACCCAAATGGATAAAACCTTTATTGATAATTTGATAAAATAAATTTGTTTTAAGTTTCAGGTTTCAGGTTAAAGAACTTGAAACTTGAAACTTGAAACCTTTAAACAAAAAAAAAATGAACCAAGATTATATAAAACCAGACAATTGGTCCATCATTGAAGAAGGATTTGATGTAGAGAGTGTAAAATCGTCCGAAAGTCTTTTCAGCATTGGCAACGGTGCCATGGGACAACGTGCGAATTTTGAAGAAAATTATACCGGAGAAACTTTCCAAGGAAGTTATATTGCAGGAATTTATTATCCCGATAAAACTAAAGTGGGTTGGTGGAAAAACGGTTATCCTAAATATTTTGCCAAAGTATTGAACGCACCCAACTGGATAGGAATTGATATAGAAATCAATGGCGAAAGTCTTGATTTGAATGCTTGCACGGCAGTAAAAAACTTCCGTCGCGAATTGAATATGAAAGAAGGTTGGTACCACCGTTCTTTCGAAGCAACTTTACAAAACGGAACCGAAGTTGCGATAAATATTCGTCGTTTCCTGTGTATGGATTTGGACGAAGTTGGCATCATAAATTACGAAATCACTCCTTTAAACAAGGAAGCAAAAATAATATACAAACCGTACATTGATGCTGGTGTAACCAATGAAGACGCCAACTGGGAAGAAAAATTCTGGGAACCATTGGAAACAAAAGACCACGAAAACGAAGCTTTTGTTACTGCTCAAACCTTCAAAACCCATTTCAAGGTGACGACTTTTATGCAAAACAGCCTTTTGGAAAATGGCAAAAAACTAGACCTTTCCCCTAGTCTTGTTTCTGCAACCAAAGAAAAGGTTCAATTTAATTATACCGTTACTATTGCCAAAGGCGCGACTTCATCCATTCAAAAAATTGGTGGTTATACGGTTTCCTTAAATCACGAAAACACACTTTCCGGCGCTGAAAAAGTAATCAAAGCGGCTTTGGCAAAAGGATATGACCAATTATTAGCCGAGCAAATTACAACTTGGGCGAAAATTTGGGAAATGTCAGACATCACTATTGATGGCGATGTGAAAGCACAACAAGGGATTCGATTCAATATTTTTCAACTGAACCAAACTTATTCCGGTAAAGATTCTCGTTTGAATATTGGTCCAAAAGGTTTCACTGGCGAAAAATACGGAGGTTCCACTTATTGGGACACCGAAGCCTATTGCATTCCGTTTTATATGGCGACCAAAGACCAGCAAGTGGCTAGAAATTTATTGACTTACAGATTCAATCAATTAGACAAAGCCATTGAAAATGCTAAAGACAATTTAGGGTTCAAAAACGGAGCCGCTTTATATCCAATGGTGACGATGAATGGCGAAGAATGTCATAACGAATGGGAAATCACTCACGAAGAAATCCACAGAAATGGAGCGATTGCTTTTGCGATTTTCAATTACCACCGTTTCACTGGCGATTATTCTTATATTCCTGAAAAAGGCCTGGAAGTATTAATCGGAATTGCCCGTTTTTGGCATCAAAGAGCTAATTTTTCGACAGACAAAAACCACTATGTAATTCTTGGAGTTACCGGTCCAAACGAATACGAAAACAATGTAAACAATAATTTCTATACCAATTATATCGCCAAATGGTGTATTGATTATACACACGACCAAATTCAAAAAGTATCTTTGGAATATCCATCAGACCACAAACGCATCATCGAAAAAGTAAAATTATCGGATGCTGAATTGCAAGATTGGAAAAAAGTTTCAGGCAATATGTACTTTCCGTATTCAGAAAAACTTGGAATCTATTTACAACAAGACGGCTTCTTAGATAAAGATTTAGTTTTGGTAAAAGATTTAGACAAAAGTCAACGACCAATCAACCAGAAATGGTCTTGGGACAGAGTTTTGCGTTCGCCATACATCAAACAAGCGGATACTTTACAAGGATTTTACTTCTTTGAAGATCACTTTACGAGAGAACAATTGCAAAAACATTTCGATTTTTACGAACCATTTACCGTTCATGAAAGTTCCCTTTCTCCTTGCGTGCATTCCATTCAAGCGGCAAAATTGGACAAAATGGATATGGCTTATACTTTCTATTTAAGAACTTCACGTTTAGATCTTGATGATTACAACAAGGAAGTTGAAGAAGGCTGTCACATCACGTCAATGGCAGGAACCTGGATGAGTATTGTTGAAGGTTTTGGAGGAATGCGAGTAAAAGATGATGCACTTCATTTTTCTCCAAAAATCCCAAAAGAATGGACGGGCTATTCCTTTAAAATTAATTTCAGAAATCAGATTTTGAAAGTGGTTATTAATCATAAAGAAACTCAATTCTCGCTTGAGGGCTCAAAAGAATTGACTGTCTTTGTCAATGGTAATGCAGTTTTGGTGGAACCTAATAGTTTGGTGACCATATAGGATAACCTATTACTATTACATAATTTCTAACCATTAAGGTATTAAGTTCCATTAAGTTTCCAAAATGCAGCTTTAAATAAAATTTAGGATTCCAAACCTCAAAGGTTTTAAAAAAACCTTTGAGGTTTAAACACAATTAGAAGAATTAAAATGATTTTAAATGGAAAAATATGATATTTTAGAATCTGATTGCTTTTATCATATCTATAACCGAGGTAATAATAAGGAAGATTTGTTTTTAGAATTGGAGAATTATTTCCATTTTTTGAAACTTATCAAAACCCATCTAGCTGAAATTGCTGATATTTATGCCTATTGCTTATTGAAAAATCATTTTCATTTAGTCCTGAAAATTAAATCTACAACTGAATTGCCAGAAAAATATCATCACGAAAACAGATTGTCACAACCCTTCTCTAATTTGTTTAATGCTTACACAAAAGCAATAAATAAAAGATATGAAAGAGAAGGAAGTTTGTTCAGAGTGAGATTCAAAAGAGAAAGAATAACTGATGTCAATTACTTAAGAAATGTAATTGTTTATGTTCATTTAAACCCAGTAAAACATTCTTTCACAAAAGATTATAACACTTATTTGCATTCCTCATTCCAATCTTTAATTTCTTCAAAAGAGACGTTATTAAAAAGAGAGGAAGTTTTCGAGTTATTTGGAGATAGCAAAAATTTCGTATCTCTGCATCAAGATGCATTTTTAAAGGGTGAGTATGAAGATTTAGATTAAAAATATCGTTTTACTGTTTAACAAACCTCAAAGGTTAAAAAAAACCTTTGAGGTTTAAAAAAATAAGAATAATCCAAATGAAAAAACTATTTTTATTGCTCCTAATTTCTACATCAATGTTTGCACAAATCGAAAGAATAGAACCTCCATTTTGGTATGCCGGAATGCACAATCCCGAATTGCAAATTATGTTTTATGGAAAAAATATTGCTCTATTCGATGTTTCGGTTTCCAATCCGATTAAAATTACAAACATAAAAAAAACCGAAAATCCCAACTATCTTTTTGTTACCATAAATACCAAAAATGTTCCCGCAACAGATTGTGTTTTTACATTCAATCACAACAATAAAGTACTATTTACCCAAAATTATTCTCTAAAACAAAGAAGAGACAACTCGGCGCAACGCAAAAGTTACGATGCTTCGGATATGATGTATTTGATAATGCCAGACCGTTTTTCCAACGGAAACCTGAATAACGACAGCGACGCATCCACCACCGAAAAATACAATCGTGAGTTGCCCGAAGGAAGACACGGTGGCGACATTCAAGGCATCATTAATCATTTAGATTACATTAAAGAACTTGGCGCAACAACCCTTTGGATCACACCCCTTTGCGAAGACAACGAAGCGGTTTATTCCTATCATACCTATGCTCAAACCGATGTTTACAAAATTGATCCTCGCTACGGAACCAATGAAGATTATGCTCGATTAGCCCATGAAATGCACAAAAAAAATCTGAAATTAGTAATGGATTATGTCACCAATCACTGGGGACTACAACATTGGATGATGAAAGATTTACCCACTCAAGATTGGATTCATCAATTTGAAAATTTTACACAAACAAATCACAAAAGAACCACAATTCACGATATAAATGCGTCAAAAATCGACACCAAAATTTGTATGGATGGATGGTTTGCTCCATCGATGCCGGATTTGAATCAATCGAATCCATTGGTGTTAAACTATCTTACTCAAAATGCGATTTGGTGGATCGAATATGCCAATTTAGATGGTTTTAGAGTGGACACATACAATTATGCCGATCCAAAAGCTATTGCAAAATGGACCAAAGCCATCACCGATGAATATCCAAATTTTAATATTGTTGGCGAAATTTCGATGCGGGATCAGGCCCAACTTTCGTATTGGCAAAAAGACAGTCCTATAGGCAAAATTCAAAATTTCAACTCCTATTTACCAAGCGTAATGGACTTTATTTTATCAGATGATCTTTTGACCATTTTTAATGAAGATGGTAATTGGGAAACAGGAATGATACGAATTTATAACAATTTTGCGAATGATTTTCTGTATCCAAACGTAAACAATTTGCTTATTTTTGCCGAAAATCACGACACCCAACGCGTAAATCATGTTTATAACAACGATTTCCGAAAATACAAAATGGCAATGGCACTGTTAGCCACCGTTCGAGGAATTCCACAAACTTATTATGGTTCCGAAATTGGAATGGCCGGAAACAAAGACGATGGTGGAGATGCTGCAATTCGTCAAGATTTTCCAGGAGGATGGGAAGGCGACGTTAATAATGCCTTTACCAAAGAAGGAAGAACTCAAGGACAAAACGAATATTTCGACTTCACATCCAAGTTATTCAATTGGAGAAAAAATAAATCGGTAGTACATTTCGGGAAGATGACGCACTACATTCCAGAAGACAATACTTATGTCTATTTCAGGTACAATGCTACGGATAGCGTGATGGTTTTATTCAACAACAGCAGTGAAGCCAAAACGCTAAAAACAGATCGTTTTCAAGAAAATATTGGGAAATATACAACCGGAAAAGATGTCATAACAGACAAAACAATTGATGTGACAAAAGAAATTACAATGGAACCAAAATCGGTCTTGATATTGGAATTGAAATAATTTAAACCATATAAGTCATATAAGAGAAACTTAAATGACTTATATGGTTAAAAAATAAACAATGAAAAAAACATTTCTCTTACTATTTATAACTTCGATTTCCTTTGCTCAAAATGCAAATAGGAAATTCGAAAGCTTCAAAGAAGTCAACAATACATTAGAAATCAACACTTCAGATGGTCAATATATCATCAAAGCCTATTCTGATAAAATTGTGGAAACTTCTTTTATTCCAAAAGGAGACC
>JAEMQE010000048.1 GCA_022758945.1 Lentimicrobium sp.
TTTGAGTAAAGATATATAATTTATTTGTAATTACATATTAGACTTTATATAATAATTTTCGAAAATTACTATTTAAATCTAAATCTAATTCGCTTCCGCAAAAGTATCTCCTTTTCGAATATCACCTGTTTTAAAACCACGATTAAACCAATACATTCTTTGCTCGGAAGTTCCGTGAGTAAAAGAATCGGGAACAACTTGTCCTTGCATTTTTTTCTGAATAGCATCGTCACCTACTGCATTTGCTGCACTTAAGGCTTCTTCGATATCGCCTGGTTCTAGCATGGCATTTTGTTTTTCGTTGTAATGTGTCCAAAGTCCGGCATAGAAATCAGCTTGCAACTCTAGTGCTACAGATAATTTATTAGCTTCGGCTTCACTTTTTCCTTCTTGAGCTCGTCGCATTTTTTCGGAAGTGCCCAATAAGGTTTGTATGTGATGTCCAAATTCGTGTGCCAAAACGTAAGCCACGGCAAAATCGCCACCTTCGGCACCAAATTTTGTCCTCAGTTCTTCAAAGAAACTCATATCCATATAAATGATTTTGTCTCCAGGACAATAAAAAGGTCCAGAAGCGGAACTCGCGCCACCACAAGCGGTTTGCACCTGACCACTGAATAAAACTAGCTTTGGAGCTTCGAAAGTGAGGTTGTTTTCTTGAAATATTTTTGTCCAAACATCTTCATTGTCAGCTAAGAGTGTTTTTACAAATTCGCCTTCTTTTACTTCTTTAGGAGTTAAGGATCTTTCCTCTGTTGGTGCAGCTTGTCCTTGGGTTTGCTGCAAAATATTGCCAATCATTTGACCGTTTTCGCCTCCAAAAGTATTTAATAGCAAGATTACAATCCCTATTACTCCGCCACCGATTAAGGTTTTTCCACCTCCAGACATTCCTCTTCGGTCGTCCACATTGTCACTTTGACGTCTTCCAATCCATTTCATATTTGTAAAATTTTATTTGTTAGCTATTTTTCAAAATACACGAATTTATAGTATTGTTTATTAATCAGTTTAGCCATTTGTTAATGGTCTCTTCGATGATTCCTTTTATTATAGGTTTTGAAATATAATCGTCCATTCCGGCTTTAAGGCATTTGTCTTTTTCTTCTTTTTCCGCACCAGCTGTTAGCGCAATGATTGGAATCTTTTGTCCTGATTCTAATTTTCGAATGGCTTTTGTTGCTTCATAACCATTCATTAATGGCATTTGAATATCAATAAAAACGATGTCAGGATTTATGGTTTCAAAATTTTCTACGGCTTCTTGACCATTAAAAATTTCAAAAATTGTTGCTTCTGAAAAAAGATTTTTAATGATGGTTTTAAGCAATAACATATTGATTTTATTGTCCTCAACAATCATTACTTTTATTTTTTTGGAGTTAAAAATTATTTTGTCAATATTATTTTTGATTATTTGATTTTCTGTTTGTAAATCATCTGTTGGATGTAAATTACTGGTTTCGACATCTAAATCAAAATAGAAAGTGCTGCCTACATTTATTTTACTTTCAAGTTCTAATCGACTATTCATTAAACCCAATAATTGATTTGAAATTGTCAAACCTAATCCTGTTCCACCAAATTTTCTTGTTGTTGAACTATCTTCTTGGGAAAAAGCTTTGAAGATTTTCTTTTTATTTTTTTCGAGTATTCCAATACCGGAATCGATAACGGCAAAACGAATTTTTGTTAGGGAACCATTAATTTTTTCGAGAATTGAAACGTTTAATTTGATGGAGCCTTTTTCTGTAAATTTGACTGCATTTGCTAAAAGGTTAATCAATATTTGTTTGAAACGAACAATATCTATCCAAAAATATTTAGGAATATCGGCATCAATATTTAGTTCAAAAAGGAGATTTTTTTTATTGGTTTCGAATAATATTAAATCCTGTATTTGTTCCAATATTTCTCGAATATCAAATTTCTCAATGTACAGGTCTAGTTTTCCAGCTTCTATTTTTGAAAAATCAAGAATATCATTGATTAAAGTTAGTAATGAATGTGCAGATTGATTGACTGTGGTCATATATTTCTCTTGATTTTCTTCAAGATTAGTTTTCATTAGCAAATCACTAAAACCAATAATCCCATTTAAAGGTGTTCTGATTTCGTGGCTCATATTAGCAAGAAATTCTGACTTTGCTTTATTGGCAGCTTCGGCATATTCTTTCTCTTTTAGCACTGTTTCGGCTAATTTTCTTTCGGTTATATCTATAAAAATACCTTCGATAAAGACGATTTCTCCCTCTTTTAGAATAGGTTCGCCAAATTCTTCTACCCAAACGAAATGACCGTTTTTATGGATTATTCTGTAGATTATGTGTATTTTCTTTTTGTCTTTAAATAACTTCTTGCTTTCATTTATTATGATTTCTTTATCCTCTGGATGTACGAGATCAATATAATGAATTTTATTTTCCAGAAATTCCGATTTAGGATATCCGGTTAAGTTTTCGATTTCGTCATTCAAATAAATCTTGGTCCATTTTTCATCAATATTGGATAAAAAAACTGTGCCAGGAATGTTATTAGCAAGTAATCTAAACTTCTCTTCACTTTCATGAATTATTGATTCATTAATATTTCTTTCAACCGCTGACGAAATGATTTTTGCTAATGATTTAAGAATTCCAATTTCATCTTCAGTCCATTCACGCTCTTTGGTTGTGTCATTAAAAGCTAAAAATCCATAAAATTTATATTTTACAATTATAGGCAGGAATAACACAGATTTTACTCCTAACTCTATAAGGAATTCTTTTGCAGGAGAATCTTCAATTTCACTAATGATTGGGCAATAATATTCCCGTGATCTCACGCTTTCGTATGCTTGTGGAAAATTTTTAGGTGATAAGTTTAGTATTTTTTCATGAGGTTCTGTAAAATCTTTTTTTGTAGCAATCCACCTGTATTTCTGACGAAAATCGCCTGTTTCAGAAATTTTTTCAAAAAATGAAAGGTTATCAACATTTACTACATTTCCAATTTCGCTTAAAATACCTTTGAAAACATCTTCGATATCTTTGTGGAGCAAAAATTTCTCCATGTTTTTTGTAATTACCGTAAGGATTTCACTTTTATATGCTAGTTTGTTTTCTGCTTCCAATCGCATTTGGGATTCAATTGCAATTGCAATTAAATCTGAAATGGAACGTGCAAAGTTGATGTCTTCATTGTCCCATTCGACATTGGTTTCAACAGTTTCTAAACTTAAAACGCCAATAATTTTTCCATTAATGAAAATAGGAGTATCCAGTAAGGATTTAATGTTGAACATTTGAAAATATTCCTGACACAATTCTTCGGTTGTTGAGTCCTTGAAGACATTTGAAGCTATAACTTGTATGCCATTATTGATGGTTGTAAAATATTTTGGACAGTTTTTTGTTTTTATATATGACTTATCTTCGTACTGTTTTGCTTTTAAATTATATAAACTTTCGCAACTAAGACCTTCTGCAGAATAGCTCCAGTAACTAACTCTGTCTATAGACGAGCTTGAGGAAACATTCATTAAAATGGTTTTTAAAACAGAATTAAAATCTTCAGAATTAGAATAACTTTTGGAAGTAAAAAGGTTTAAAATTTTAGTGTATTTAGTGATTTTTTGTTGTCTTTTTTCTTTTTCAATTTCAATGTTTTTAAGAGCCGTTACATCTTGACCAATTCCAACTAATAAATCTTCGGCGAATTTTTTATTTTTCCATTGTATGTATTTATATTCTCCATTTTTACATTTAAGTTTTCTAATGATAATTTGATCATCCACATATTTATTGTGATAGTCTTCACCAACAAATTCAGGGTCTTCGGTAAGTTTCCAGAATCCTAATCCCAAAACTTCTTCTGATGAATATCCTAAAATTTTGGTAATAGTATTGCTGCAATAAGACAATTCTCCTTTTTTATTTGTGGCTACGGTTAGAAAGTTTCCTTTATTCACAATTTCGTTTGTAAACCTGAACTTGTCCTGCGAATCAATTATTTTTGAATGTCTCATATAATGAATAATCATACTCATTAAATAGGAGTAAACGAAAATTATAAATACATTAGTTTGAATAATGTTATCAATAAAAAGAGCAGCAAGGAGAACAATTAATAAAAACGAAAAGCTCCAATATTGTTTTATGGTTTGAAAAACATTCGGAGCAAAAAAGAATATTAACAGCACTTCAGCATTGGTAACTAACTCAAATGGATAATGAATGAGTTTGTGCAATTCAAAGAAGAAAACGAAAAAGTAAGTCGAAACAAATATTTTTCTTAGATGCTTTTGGATAAAGGCAACCTTGAAACTCAAATAATAGGTTATCAATAACACAATTCCAATGAACAAACATTCATAAAATTCAGATCTTAGACGAATTTTATAAATCTCCAATATTAATTCTTTAGCCGGAAATGCTATTGCAATAAATAGCAAATAAAGCCTGTATTCTCTGTTATTATTTTTATTTCTAAAATAATTGTGAATTGTATCTTTACTCGAATAGGAATATTTATTGTATATGTCTATAAAAACATTCGTAAAAAGAGCTACAACTATCAAGATAAACCACCATCTGAAATAGAAAGGAGTTTCGTATTCGAATGGTTTCGAAGAAATTTCTTGACTTTTAACTATTAATGAAAAAAGAAGGAAAGTGAGTAATAAAAGTCTTCGTTTAAAACGCATAAAATTAATTTTGATTTTGGAAAGACTATCAAAGGTTAAAATAAATAATTTAAAAAGTAAATATAAAAAAATTGTGGAACAATCATTTAGTAAATAAAAAACATTCCATTTAATCATCTGCAATGTTAATGGAATGTTCTTTTAATTATTTTGAAAAACAGGTTCTCTAAAGTTCAGTTTCATTCGATTCACTTATAGAATCAATCCCAATTATGTTTTTGTAAATCATATAATTCATCGAATATATAAAAGGCATTGTAAAAAGGATACCAATACAAAAACCAAAAATCCCTATTATTGCTGCAATAAGCGATACGATTATTAATCCTAATAGAACTAAAGGTTGTTTTGAAACAATTATAACACTTGCTTTTATGGCATCAATAGCATTCAATTTTCCAAAAATAATAAACGGAATTGTCAAAAAAGTTATAAAAGAGATTGTCAAAGAAATTATTGACCCAACGAGGTTAAATCCTGCAAATTCAAGAAGAGTTGTAAGACTCATATTAACTAATGTAATTATAAATATTGCAACAAAAATATTCGAAAAATAAGGCAATTTGTAATAAGAAAACATTGTTGACACATGAAATTCCTCATCTTTTTCGCCACAATCAGCCATTTTAAGAAACCCTGCCATGAACGGATTTATAATTCCGGATAATAATATTATACCTGCATTAAGTTTTAATACAATATCTAAAGGCTTTTCCTTAAGTTCTGAAAAATTCCTTAGCTTTTCACTAAACGCTTCCATATTTTCTATCCCAACATAGGAAACCATTCCCGCTGACGTTAGAATAAAAATAAATATGAAAAAAAACAAAAGTATTAAACCAGCATACAGTGCAATTTTCTTATAATTTTCGAAAGCACTTTCGAAAACTGTGCCAAAATCAAGTTCGTATCCATTGGTTCTTATGTCTTCTATTCGGTCTTTTATTGGCTTCATATTTTGATTTTTGTTGTTATTTGTTTTCTGCAATCTGCCACCTGCCACCTGCAATCTGCCACCTGCAATCTGTTATATTTTAAAATAGACTTCTTCAAAAGGAACTCTGAATCGATCTGCAAAAACTCCTTTTTCATCTCGAACTCCACAAGCGATAATCATATTTATCTCTGCTGATGTTGGTAAATTCAACGCTTTTTTGACCATTAACGAGTCAAAACCTTCCATCGGACAGGTGTCATAATTTAGGGCAGCCATACTAATCATAAAATTTTGCGCAGCAAGTCCGGCACTTTTATGCGCTACAACTCTCATATCACTTTGTCTCACTTCCCGATAAATGGGTCTAAATAACCCAATGATTTGAAAAGCAATAAATTTTATCATTCCCAGAATTCCCAAAAAATCAGAATAAATTCCCGGGACAATTTTGCTATAATAATTCATCGCAAATTTTTCTCTTTTAGAATATTCTGATTCAGGTTTATCTCCATATTGAGATTTTAAAAAAGTAATATTTGATTGCGCTCTTTTTCGCCATAAATCTTTTCTAGCAACAATTACCACCATTTGTTGTGCTGTTTTTGCTGCAGATTGGCCAAAACTTGCTTCCGTGAGTTTTTTAAGAATTTCAGGAGAAACGATATGGTAAAATTCCCAAAGTTGCATATTGCTGCTTGTCGCTGCTAAAGTTGCTAAATGGATGCATGCTGCCACTTTATTATCATCAATTGGTTCTGTTTTATAAACTCTAACCGAACGTCGATAGTTTATGGCATCACTTACCTTTTTTTCATTGGTTACAACCATTTTAATAATGTTTTAATTGTGGTTAATTTGTCTTTATACGGAGCATAACGCATTGGTAAATCTAAGAAATTTGATTTTTTCAGGATGCTTTTTTTATGCGAAAAAGTATCAAAACTTAAACTTCCGTGGTATGCGCCAATGCCACTGTGACCAACCCCTCCAAAAGGCAATCTTTTATTCGAAAAATGAACCATTGTATCATTTACACAGCCACCACCAAAGGAATATTTTTGAATCATTTGTTTTGAAAAAACACGGTTTTCCGTAAAGATATATAATGCTAAAGGTTTTTCGTATCTGGAAATTGCGGTGTCAATATCAGTTTCGTTTTCATATGTTAAAATCGGTAAAATTGGACCAAATATTTCTTCCTTCATAAGGTCACTTTTTAATGAAGTTTCCTCAATGAGAGTAGGAGCAATGAAGCAATTTTTGATGTCGTTTTGTCCACCAAAAATCACTTTTTCAGACTCTATCATATTGACTAATCGTTGCCAGTTTTTTGCATTTACAATTCTTGCGTAATCTGGAGATTCACTAGGATTTTCACCATAAGCTTTGGTGATTTCGTCTTTTAAATAGCCAATAAAATGACTTTTCATATCCTTTTGAATCAGAATATAATCAGGGGCAATGCACGTTTGTCCCGCATTCATAAATTTTCCCCATACGATTCTTTTGGCTGTGAGTTTTAAATTTGCTGTTTCGTCAATGATACAAGGATTTTTTCCGCCAAGTTCTAATGTCACAGGAGTCAAATTTTCGGCGGCGGCTTTTGCTACAATTTTGCCTACAGCAACACTTCCTGTAAAAAAGATGTAATCCCAACGTTCAGAAAGCAATTTTTGCGAGACTTCAACTCCTCCTTCAATGACTTCGACGTGGTTTTTATCGAATACTTTAGCAATTATTTCTGCGATAATCTCGGATGTTTTTGGAGTGAGTTCTGATGGTTTTACCACCACTTGATTTCCAGCAGCAACAGCCGAAATTAAGGGGCAAAGTGCCAACTGAAAAGGATAATTCCAAGGCGCTATTATCAAGACTTTGCCGTAAGGTTCTTTGTAAATATAATCTTTAGAGGGAAAATTGAGAATTGAAGGAAAGACCCTTTTTGGTTTAGACCAACTTTTCAAGTTTTTAATAGTGTCTTTTAATTCTGAGATTACATAACTGGTTTCTGTGAGAACGGCTTCAAAAGCTGGCTTTTTGAAATCGTCGTATAAAGCCTGAATGATTTCGTTTTCGTGAGTGATAACAGCATTCAGCAGCTTTATCAGAGTCTCTTTTCTGAAATTAATGTTGGTTTTATAGTCCATAATCTAAAAATTAAATAAGTCCTAAAGGTACATTTTTTTCAAATTAAATGGCATTCCAAATCACATCATTTGGAACTGGTGCAACAATTACTAGATTTTCTTTGGAAACAGGATGAATAAAAATCAGTTTTCGTGCGTGAAGATGAATTCCGCCATCAGGATTGCTTCGGTCAAAACCGTATTTCAAATCGCCTTTTATGGGTGAACCAATAGCTGAAAGTTGTGCTCTGATTTGATGATGCCTTCCAGTATGAAGATTGATTTCCAATGCAAAATAATTGTTGAGTTCCTTAATGATTTTGTAATCT
>JAEMQE010000194.1 GCA_022758945.1 Lentimicrobium sp.
AAAGTACAATATAAATTAGGCGCAAAAATTAGTTTTTGAATTTTTTAACAGGTTTTGCAGCATTTGAATCGGCTTTGGTTTGTAGCAATTGATTTGCTAATAATTTTTCTATCAATTCGTCTTTGGTCAAATGATGAAAAATAGTTTTGACTTTATTTTTAAAATCAGCTGAAACTTCGTGATTGGGTTTGGTTTTGAAGATTTGTTTCGCCCACAAAAGTGCATTATTTTCTTCAATATTTTCGGCAGTTGGTTTTTGGAATTTGGTAAATTTGATTCCCAATGCTGCCTCAAAATCGGCAATTTCAGCCACTTCTTCTTGTTGTAAAACCGTTAACGAAAGTCCTTTGGCTCCAGCTCTTGCAGTTCTTCCGCTGCGGTGAACATAAACTTCATATACGTCTGGCAAATGATAATTCACCACATAAGAGATTTCCTTTACGTCAATTCCTCTGGCTGCCAAATCAGTTGCGACCAAAATATTAATGTGTCCCTCGCGAAATTGCTCCATAATTCGATCCCGGATTCCTTGTGATAAACTTCCGTGCAATGCTCCTGAAGAAAATCTATTGATAGCTAAATTCTTGGCTAATTTATTAACTGCAGCTTTGGTTTTACAAAAAATAATCCCGCGTTCTCCTTCTTTTGAAGTTAGAAAATGCATCAGAACATCCAGTTTTTCAATGGGATCCACCACGATGTATTGATGATCAATTCCTTGATTTCCTACCGTTTGCATATCAGCGCTAACCTGAACTACATTTTTGTTCAAGTAGTTTTGAATCAGTTGTTTTATGGTTCCCGGCAAAGTAGCCGAAAATAGAAAAGTTTTATGATTTTTGGGTAATTCGGCGATGATTTCGTCTAAACCTTCTTTTAGAATCGTAACCATTTCGTCTGCTTCATCCAAAATGAGAAATTTGGTTTCTTTTAAGTTTATGGCGCTGCGTTGGATTAAATCAATCAATCGTCCCGGTGTTGCCACTATGATATGCGTCGGATTTGATAATCGTTCGATTTGCGGTTTTATTGGAATTCCTCCGCAGGTTGCTGCGATGGAAACTTCAGGAAGGTATTTAGCGAAAGCTTCTAAATTACTGAAAATCTGATGTCCCAATTCCCTTGTTGGAACCAAAATTACTGCTTGTATAACAGGAATATTTGTATCTATTAATTGTAATAAAGGCAATCCAAATGCTGCGGTTTTACCAGTTCCGGTTTTGGCAAGCCCAACAAAATCATTTGTATTTGATAAAAGTAACGGGATTGTTTTTTGTTGAATTTCTGTTGGTACAACAATTTTCAAACCATCAAGTGCTTTTATGATAGATTCTTGAATTCCTAAATCGGCGAATTGTTTTGACATTTTGTTGATTTAATAATTTATAAATTGTTGTTTTAAACAGCTTCTCGATACAATTTTAAATTGTAAAGCTTTCGCATTACTATTTAAAACCACTTGAAGTGAAGATTATAGATTTAATTTTATTCGATTATAATTCGATTTCCACTGAAATCTGCAATCTCAAATCTGCAATCTCAAATCTAAAATTAATCGGCTTCGCTCATAATTTTTTCGCGATACTTCTTCCCTATCAATAAAGTTAGTTTCAGTTTGTAGTCTTCAACTAGCCATTCCCGATAGTTTTTGCTGCATTGGCTCAAACATTTCGCATAGCGTTTTAGTCGACATTCAATATCCGGTTCCAACTCTTTGCATAATGCTTTTGCATCCCTTAATTCTTCGGAATTGTCCACACACATTGCAGCGTGTTGTTCTAAAGATTTGTCCAAAACTACTTTGGAACGCAGATTTTGGGCAATGGCCAATTTGTGTTCTTCATCGACATCAAAAGTCACGATTTCTGTTTTGCTGAATTTTGCACGCAATTCCGGTGGCATTGTATATTTGAAATACAATTCGATTTCGGTATCATCACGCAAGTTTTCCAAATAAAATTCAGGCGATTTGAAGATGTGCTGCCAGTTTACAGGCTCACTCCACAAACCAAAACGCGCGGCATTATTTCCTAAATCTATTACATTAAAAGAGTCTTTATTGGGCAATTTTCTAGAACCACGACCTATCATTTGAAAATATAAAGTCAATGATTTTGTTGCTCTGTTTAATATAATTGTTTCAACCGTGGGCTCATCAAAACCTGTGGTAAGAATCCCAACCGATGTTAAAATAGCATCCGGAGTTTTCTTGAACCATTGCAAAATGTCTTTACGTTCTTCGGTGCTGCTGGTGTTATCAAGGTGTCGAATGACAAATCCTGCTTCTCTAAAAGTTTCATATACATATAAGGAAGTATTGATTCCGTTATTGAAAATCAGGGTTTTCTTTCCTAGTGATTTCTCTGTGTATGCGTGCAATAATTTTTCCTGCATCGCCATATTTGTGTATAAATCATCGGATGATTTTACGGTATAATCGCCATTTATTCCAACTTTTAACGAAGTCAAACCTACATCATAACTATAAGTCACTGCTCTCGCTAAAAAACCTTTGTCAATTAAAGAACTGATGTTGTCGCCAACGACCAATTCATCATAATTTTCGTGCATTGGCAACTTAATATTTGAACTCAAAGGTGTTGCGGTAACTCCCAGAATGAAGGCATTTTTGAAAGAACTCAACAATTTTCGAAACGAATTGTAATGTGCTTCATCGATAATTACCAAACCAATGTTATCAAGATGCAATTTTTCGTCATTGATTCGGTTTTTCAACGTTTCGACCATCGCCACAAAACAGGAATAATCGTTTTGGTCTGGAAGTTCTTTGACTTTGCTGTTGATGATTTTATTTTTTACATCGAATCCTTTCAGCATTTTTGAAGTTTGCTTACACAACTCAATTCGATGGGTCAAAACGACAACTTTTTTATCGTGCTTTGACAAATATTGTCGAACAATTTCTGAAAAAACCACTGTTTTTCCACCGCCAGTTGGCAATTGGTATAACAAATGATGATTGGCCGGAGCATTATCTAATCGTTCAAAAATGGTTTCTATATCTCCTTTTTGATATGAATAAAGCTCTTTTTTATCTTCTGTTTCTGTTTCTAAAGTGTTTTGAGACATTGATTTTTTGATGGATTTTTGCAAAAATACACCTAAAAAAGAGTTATTCCACTAAATTATACTGTAAAAAAAGAAGAGTGATTAAATAAAAACGATTATGAACTTTTTTCTAATATTCGAAACGTTCAATAATGGCGTCAAATTCTTGTTTATTATACCAGTTTTGGTGCATAGTTTCATCATTTATGGCAATGATTCTAGGTTTAAACTCATTTAGAATTCCATTGGCAATCATAAAAATTACGGCTTGTTCAAAGGAATTGAACATACTTTTATAAAATAATTCGGGTTTCACAACTCTTTCAGCCGAAAAAGTTTGGGCAATTTCAATGGAATAAAGCATAACATCGCCAATTATAAAAGGATCAACTCCCAAAAGAATAAAGTGTTTGATGTATTTTTGGGCAACGGAACGACGCATTTTTGGCTTTCGGGCTTTTTTTCCGGACGTTCTTGGCGGAAAATATTCATTCGAAATTTTTAGTTTGCTTTCCTGCAGCAGTGTTTCTTCTTTTGGATTAAAAACAAAATCATAATAGATTTTTACAGCAGTAAATTTTTCATACAACTCAATAATTTGTTCTTCGAGTTGGGTTTTATTGAGTTCTGAAAGGTATTTTTTTAAATCGCGTTTGCTCATTTTCTAACTTTATAAATGCAAAAGTAAATTACTTTAGGAACGAATACTCTAAAAATCAATGATAATAACTAATTTTGCCAGAACAAATTTTAAAATATCATTATTAAATGCTCAAATCGTTCAAAATCATTGCCATCCTGGAAGGAATCTCTTATTTGGTTTTATTTTTCAATATGCTTTTAATAAAGCCTTCCAATATGGAACTTTATAAAAATTTGTTGTATCCAATAGGAATGACTCACGGAATACTATTTATAGGATATATTTTGTTGACAGCTTTACTAAAAAATTCGCAAGAATGGAATTATAAAACTTCATTTATCATTCTGGGAGCTTCGCTTCTGCCTTTTGCCACTTTTTACGTTGAAAAAAAATATTTAAGAAATGAATAATTCATTAGAAAAAATATACGGTTGGTGCTATCCTATTTTGCGAAAATTGGGATTTGAATATACCCTTGCTTCTTACTTGAGTTTGCTTATCAATATTGCCTTAATGTTTGTTTTGGCTTATTTCTTTTTTATTGCTATTCGCTTTGTCTTGGACAAAAGTATTAGATCAATAGTCAAAAAAACAAAAAATAAATTTGATGATTATGTGATTGAAAATCTAACTGGGCAATACCTTTTTTATTTGGTTCCACTTCTACTTATATATAAATCTGTTCCTGTAATTTTAGAAAAGTATGATTACTGGGAATTTGTTTTTGGCAAAATTGTTGCCATTTGGATTGTTGTTTTAATAATTATGATAATCCGAACTGGTTTAAATATTTTAAGATCTTATTTAAAGTTAAAGCCTCGATACAATGACAAACCCATTGATAGTTTTATTCAGGTTTTTAATATTGTCCTTTGGATGTTTGGAATTATCATAATTATTTCAAAATTATTTGACATAGACCAAAAAGACCTTCTTACTATTTTAGGAGCTATTTCAGCATTAATCATTTTAATTTTTAGAGATACTATTTTAGGATTTGTAGCTAGTGTTCAGGTAGCCATAAACGATATGGTTCGCATTGGAGATTGGGTTACAATGGAAAAATTTGGTGTCGATGGAGATGTAATCGAAATCAATCTTGCGACAGTTAAAGTTCGAAATTTTGATAATACCACTACCACAATTCCTACTTATAGTTTAATTTCGGATTCATTCCAAAATTGGCGTGGAATGATTGATTCTGATGGCCGACGAATCAAAAGACATATTCTTATCAAAGCAAGTAGCATTCGGTTTTTAGAGGAACCTGAATTAGTTGATTTGAAAAAAATCCAGCTTATTAGTACTTATATTGATACCAGAAAAATAGAAATTGACAAATACAATTCTACTAATAAAATTGACAAATCAATTGCTATCAATGGTCGGAATATGACAAACCTAGGTCTATTCCGCAAATACATCACACAATATCTTCATATTCATCCGGGATTGAATAAGGATTTAATTATGGTTTGTCGCCAATTACAGTCCACTTCTTATGGCGTTCCTCTTGAAGTCTATGCTTTTTCTAAAGACAAAAAATTTGAAAATTACGAATATATTATGGCAGATATATTTGACCATATTATTGCTTCGGTTCCGTTTTTTGATTTAGAAATTTCTGAAATCCCAACAGAAAAAAGAATTTTGAAATAAGAAATTAATCTTCCAAACGGTCTTTAATATATTCAATCTCCGTTTTACCGTGCGCTTTTGGTTTGCCATCAGCTCCTAAATTTACCATTGTAGTATGGTCTATGGAAATAATCGTTTCGCGCGTCATCATATTTCGCGCTTCACATTTTAATGTAAGCGATGTGACTCCAAACTTTACAACATCAATACCTATTTCGATGATATCGCCTTGTTTTGCTGAACTTCTGAAATTAATTTCCGACATATGCTTGGTCACAATTCTGGAATTTTCCAATTGAATAATGGTGTATAAAGCCAATTCTTCATCTAACCAAGCCAATAATTTTCCTCCAAATAAGGTTCCGTTTGGGTTTAAATCTTCTGGTTTTACCCATTTTCTAGTATGAAATCGCATATTGTTTTTTTATAAATGCGAAATTAAGGTATTCTTATCGCAATTTTTTTTTATTTTTAAAGAAAAAAAAGATGAATCAAAGAGATGTTTTCTTAAAAGAATTTCGCGGAGCAACAATCGGTAGCATTTCTGATCAATCCTCATTAGAAGAACTATTTCAAAATGAAGTACTTCGCCCAATTTTGAAGTTACAAAACGATCTGTTTGTCGCTTCCTTTATTAATCATTTGACGAAAAATAAAATAGATTTTAGCACCTATTCAATAGAGAAAAAAATGGCAATGATAGAAAATGCTATTCAAAAAGACATCAAGTTCAGAAATGCTTTGAAGGGAATAATTATAGGATTATTTACCAATAATGAATATGCTCAATATATCAAAAACTCATCCAGTCTCAACAAAAGAATGATGAGTATGCTTATCGAAAGGTTGAAAAGTCAGGTTCAACTATTTTAATTTATACTATTTAATTATTGGTATATTTTTAAAAATAAAATTCAGTTTTTACTGAACTATTTATGTATTTCGTTTCAATATTTTCACTATAATTGTTAAAAATTATCTCTATGAAAGAAGAATATTTCAAATGGTACTCACCCAATTTAAGTCGAGATATAGAAATGCTCGTTTTTGGTCACGCTGGTTATCCTGTTATTCTTTTTCCAACCTCGATGGGAAGCTTCCATGAGAACAAAGATATGGGCTTGATTGACTCGGCAAAATGGTTTATCGAACAAGGATTAATCCAAATATTTTGCCCTGCAAGCATCGACAAAGACAGCTTTTATAATAAAAACATACATCCTATTCACCGCATAGAAAATCATACTTGGTACGATAAAATGATTTGTCACGAAATCGTCGAAAAAGTTAAAAACAATACTCCTTCCGGAAAAGTTGCCGTTGCTGGTTGCAGTTTTGGCGGCTATCACGCTGCCAATTTTGCATTTCGTCATCCAGGTTATGTGCGTCACGTTTTCTCGATGGGCGGAGCTTTCAACATCAAAAGTTTTATGGACGGTTTTCATAATGACGATGTATTTTATAATAGCCC
Organism: Lentimicrobium sp.; assembly: GCA_022758945.1. Taxonomy (GTDB): domain Bacteria; phylum Bacteroidota; class Bacteroidia; order Flavobacteriales; family Flavobacteriaceae; genus Flavobacterium. Next base: position 6,822 of record JAEMQE010000194.1, read on the forward strand.
TGAGGATTATTTATATGGTCTTAATGACCACGAATTATGGAATATGGATATCGTTTTAGGAACTTCAAACTGGGATATTTGTTATGATGCAAATCTAAAATTAAGTCGGGTTTTAAGCGAACGAAACATTCATCACTGGCTTGATGTTCGTCAGGATAGAGAACACGATTGGCCAGTTTGGAAAGAAATGTTTCCGCATTATTTGTCAAGAATTAAGTTTTTTTAATAGTAACTAAGTATAAAGACTAAAAATTAATAAGATGAAAAAAATTGGAATATTATTCGGAATGGAAGATACTTTTCCGCAAGCATTTATAGACAGAGTAAACTCAAAAAACGAAAAAGGAATCATTGCCGAAGCCGTTTCTATAGACAAAGTGGTTCAAAATAAAGATGGCGAATATGCTGTGATTATTGACAGAATTTCACAAGATGTTCCATTTTATAGAGCTTATCTCAAAAACGCCGCTTTGACGGGAACTAATGTTATAAACAACCCATTTTGGTGGAGTGCTGATGATAAATTTTTCAATAATTCATTAGCTGATACTTTAGGAGTTCCGTTACCAAATACTGTGATTCTTCCATCGGCGGAACATCCGACAGATACAACCGGAAAATCTTTTCGAAACTTAAAATACCCAATGGATTGGGAAGGAATTTTTGATTACATCGGTTTTCCGGCTTATATGAAACCTTATGCCGGTGGCGGTTGGAAAAACGTATACCGATTAGAAAACAAAGAAGAGTTTTGGGAAAAACATCAGGAAACGGGACAATTAGTGATGATGTTGCAGGAAGAAATTGTATTCACAGAGTATTTCCGTGTGTATTGTTTGGGTTGCAAAGATGTTCACATTATGCAATACGAACCCAGAAACCCACATCATTTGCGTTATGTGATTGATGGTCCAGCAACTGACAAGAAATTATTGGCAACAGTTAAAGATTATACTTTAAGACTTTGCAAAGGTTTGGGGTATGATTTTAATACCGTTGAATTTGCCGTTCGTGATGGAATTCCTTACGCGATAGATTTTGGAAATCCTGCGCCAGATGCTGAGTTGACATCTGTTGGTGCAGATAATTTCGAATGGGTCGTAGAACATGCTGCAAAAATGGCAATTGCTGCCGCCAAAAAACAAAAACCTGGAAAAATGAATTTGACTTGGGGAACTTTTATCAAAGATGCTGTTTCT
>JAEMQE010000075.1 GCA_022758945.1 Lentimicrobium sp.
CTGATTAGTTAAAAAATTAAAAATTAAGAATTATAATTTAGGTCACGTAAAAGACTTGGTACGACTCAATTTGTGATGCATAAGCAGAATATTTATGAAGGTTACTTTTTTAGTATAATGGTTGAAAAGAAAGAGAATGTTGAAAATGAATAATATTTTTTAAAAAAATTATGAAAAAATATTTTAACTATTAAAAAATTTATATCTTTGCCCCGAATTAATAATTAACCTTTTATAATTAAGTAAGATGAAAAAAGTACTTTTAAGTTTAGCCGTTGTTGCTATGTTGACTGTTGTATCATGTAAAAAAGCTGAACCAGCTGCTGCAACTCCAGCTGTTGACACTACTGCTGTAGCTGTTGATACTGCTAAAGCTGCTGCTGTTGACACAACTGCTGTTGTTGCTGACACTGCTAAAGTTGCTGCACCTGCTGCAACTCCAGCTAAGTAATTCTAAATTACGCAAAAAAATAAAGCTACGCATTGCGTGGCTTTTTTTTGATCTATTCTGAAAAATTTGAATTAGCTTTTTAAAAACTTCTTTTTTGAGAGTAATTTAATTTTGTAGGAAAAACAAAAAAGCCATAAACAGCAATGTTTTGGCTTTTTTTGTTAAATTAAATCCTTTTTATTTAGTTATGGGCTACAACAATATTAAAAATAAAGCAGTTGTAAAAAATAAAAAACCGCAAAGAATTAAAAATTAATTCTTTACGGCTTTTCTAGTACTCAGAGCGGGACTTGAACCCGCACGAACATTGCTGTTCACTGGATTTTAAGTCCAGCGTGTCTACCAATTTCACCATCCGAGCATTTCACTTTTTCTATGTTACATTTAATTTTTAGAAAAAATTAATTAAATATAGCCACCATCCGAGCGTTTTGCTTTTTGATGCATATCTAATTTTTAGAAAATTAAACATACCTTCATTCAGCAGTATGGTTTTGAGCGAAAAACGGGGCTCGAACCCGCGACCTCGACCTTGGCAAGGTCGCGCTCTACCAACTGAGCTATTTTCGCATTTTCATTCTAAAAAGAACACAATCCTTAATCGTATTGCGGATGCAAATTTAATACATTAATTCAATTACACAAGCGTTTTTTATAAAAATTAATACGTAAAAGCTAAGCTTCTGATAACCCAAACTTTAAAAGGAACGAAACTACTTTTTAGTCAACATTCTCTTGATTTCGTTGAGTTTCATCAAGGCTTCCATTGGTGTGATTGTGTTGATGTCTATGCTTAAAATCTCGTCTTTGATTTCTTCCAATAAAGGATCGTCCAGATTGAAGAAACTCATTTGCATTTGCTCCGCCTGTTCGCCTTTCAGGCTCGAGCCGTCCTTGGCTGATTTAATTCCGTTTAATGCTTCGCTTGAATGATCTTTTTCTAGTTTTTTCAAAAGCTTTTGTGCTTTCAAGATTACTATTTGTGGCATTCCGGCCATTTTTGCCACGTGAATTCCAAAACTGTGAGCACTTCCTCCTTTTACCAATTTTCTGATAAAAAGTACAGTGTCTTTTAATTCTTTGACCGAAACATTATAGTTCTGGATTCTGGGTAAGGATTCGCTCATTTCATTCAACTCGTGATAATGCGTGGCGAAAAGCGTTTTAGGTTTTGATGGATGTTCGTGCAAAAATTCGGCGATAGCCCAAGCGATGGAAATTCCGTCATAGGTGCTGGTTCCTCTTCCAATTTCGTCTAATAACACCAGACTTCTGTCGGAAATATTGTTCAAGATAGAAGCTGTTTCGTTCATTTCGACCATAAAAGTAGATTCTCCCATCGAAATATTGTCACTTGCTCCAACTCTGGTAAAAATCTTGTCGATAATTCCCATTCTTACGCTATCTGCCGAAACAAAACTTCCCATTTGAGCCAAGAGTACGATTAAAGCAGTTTGACGCAAAATAGCCGACTTTCCGGACATATTAGGCCCGGTAATCATAATCAATTGCTGGGTTTCTCTGTCTAAGAAAACATCATTGGCAATATAAGGCATTCCAACTGGTAGTTGCTTTTCGATTACAGGATGTCTTCCGTTTTTGATATCCAATTCGAATGTTTCGTCAAGTTCTGGACAAACGTATTTATTTTCGATAGCCAATTGTGTGAAAGAACACAAACAATCCAGTTGTGCTACCAAATTTGCATTCATTTGAACGGGTTTGATGTAAGTCGCAATCCACGCAACTAATTGCTCGAATAGCTCTACTTCAATTTTATGGATTTTTTCTTCGGCACCAAGAATTTTAGTTTCGTATTCTTTTAATTCTTCAGTAATATAACGTTCTGCATTGACCAGAGTTTGCTTCCGAATCCATTCGGTTGGAACTTTATCTTTATGTGTGTTTCGAACTTCGATATAATATCCAAATACATTGTTAAAGGATATTTTCAAAGAAGAAATTCCTGTTCTTTCGGATTCTCGTTTTTCGATTCCTTCTAGAAATTCTTTCCCAGAGGTTGATATTGCTCTTAAATCGTCTAATTCTTCGTTGATTCCTTTGGCAATTGCATTTCCTTTGGTAATTGCCACCGGAGCATCTTGATTTAAAACCGTTTTAATTTTTTCGCGTAATAAATCGCAACTATGCAGGCTGTCGCCAATGATTTTCACGGCTTCTTGCGGACTTCCCAAAGCCAAGGTTTTTATTGGAATAATAGTATCCAAAGATTCTTTCAAATAAACTACTTCGCGCGGCGAAACTTTTCCGGCAGCAATTTTAGAAATCAAGCGTTCCAAATCTGAAATCTGCTTGATTTGTTTTTGAATATGTTGCAAAACCTCCTGATTTTCTTTCAAATAAGAAACTACTTGGTGACGATTTCGAATTTTATTAGCGTCTTTCAAAGGTAAGGCCAGCCAACGTTTTAATAAACGACCACCCATTGGCGAAAGCGTTTTATCAATAACATCGAGAAGCGTAACTGCATTGGGATTATAACTGTGATATAATTCCAAATTTCGAATCGTAAAACGATCCATCCAAACATATTCGTCCTCGGCGATGCGCTGAATGGCGGTGATATGCTGAACTTTGTTATGCTGTGTTTCGGATAAATAATATAAAATCGCTCCCGAAGCGATGATTCCTTCGTGCAATTCTTCGATGCCAAAACCTTTCAAGGAAACGGTTTGAAAATGCTTTGTCAGAATTTCAAAAGCATAATCTTCTTTATAAATCCAATCTTCGAGATAAAAACTATGATAATCATCTCCAAAAGTTTCTCGAAAATCATTTTTGCTGTGCTTTGGAATTAGAACCTCGCTTGGATTGAAATTCTGCAACAGTTTGTCAATATATTCAGCATTCCCTTGTGCGGTGAGAAATTCGCCTGTGGAAACATCCAAAAATGAAATTCCGATGGATTTATTGGCAAAATAAATGGCTGCCAAAAAATTGTTGGTCTTCGATTGTAAAACTTCATCATTCATAGAAACACCCGGAGTTACCAGTTCTGTAACACCACGTTTCACGATGGTTTTTGTCATTTTTGGATCTTCGAGCTGGTCACAAATCGCCACACGAAGTCCTGCTTTAACTAGTTTTGGCAAATAAGTATTTAACGAATGATGTGGAAAACCTGCAAGAGCCGTTTCGGTTTCAGAACCCGCACCACGTTTGGTTAAGACAATCCCTAGAATTTTAGAAGCACGAACAGCGTCTTCTCCAAAAGTTTCGTAAAAATCTCCAACTCTAAACAACAAACAAGCATCAGGATATTTCCTTTTGATTTCGTTGTATTGCTTCATTAAAGGTGTTTCTTTGACCGCTTTTTCTTTTGATGACAAAATTTATTTTTTTAAATTTAACAGAAAGCGAATTTATATATTTTATGGTGAATAATGAACACTCTGGAAATTTAAAATATTTTTAAGAAAAATTTAGGATGGAGTTTCGATATTTTACATAAATTTGTCATTCAAACATAAAAAAAATTAACAATGAAAAAAATTATTGCGCTTTCAATAGCCCTTTTAGCATTTACTTTTTCTAATGCTCAAGAAACTTCAAAAGTTACAAAGACTACAAAAACAACTACAAAAACAGTTGCATTGCCTAAAGTAAACGGTGCAGGAATGGTTTTCGTAACAGAGACTATCGATTACGGAACCATTGCTCATAATGCTGACGGTAATCGTAAATTTGAATTTACAAACAACGGTAACAAACCATTGATTATCACAAACACTCAGGGATCTTGTGGATGTACTGTTCCAACAACTCCAAAAGAGCCAATTGCTCCTGGTGCAAAAGGTGTTATTGGTGTTAAATATGCAACTGACAGGGTTGGTGCTTTTACCAAAACGGTAACTGTAACTTCAAATGCTGAAGGAATGCCTTCAAAAGTTCTTACAATAAAAGGAACTATTTTGCCAGATCCAGCTCCAGCAACAAAAAGCTAAATTTTTTTTAGAAATAATCTAAAGGCTTCCTAAAACTAGGAAGCCTTTTTTATAATTTATAATGAATACAATGCGAAAGCTAGAAAACAGCGAACTCAAGAGAAAATCAATTGAAGCTTTTAAAGAAGCCAACAAGACACCAATTATCATTGTTTTAGATGATATTCGGAGTTTGCACAATATTGGTTCTGTATTTAGAACAGCTGATGCTTTTTTGATTGAAAAAATATATTTGTGCGGGATAACTGCCACTCCTCCAAACAAGGAAATCCACAAAACAGCCCTTGGCGCAACTGAAACCGTTACTTGGGAACATTGTGTAAATGTTCTTGAAGTTATCGAAGGTTTGAAAAAAGAGAAAGTCACTGTGCTTGCTATCGAACAGGTGGAAAGCGCTGTTTTTCTTCAAGATTTCAAAGTGGAGAAAGACAAAAAATATGCTTTGGTTTTTGGCAATGAAGTCTTTGGAGTAGCACAAGAAGCGGTTGCCGTTTGTGACGGCTGTATTGAAATTCCGCAATTGGGAACTAAACATTCATTGAATATTTCAGTAAGCGCAGGGATTGTAGTTTGGGATTTGTTCAAAAAATTGAATTGGAATTTGTAGATTTGTTAAAAATGGAATTTGCCCTATTTTTTTCTCGATTGCTTTATGAAAAAATTACTCTTTCTCGTTTTACTATTATCTAATTTTTTTGGCTATTCTCAATATACTTTAATTCCAGACGTGAATTTTGAACAAGCTTTAATAGATTTAGGAATTGATAGTGGTGCTATTGATGGTAAGGTGCTTACTATGAATATTAGTAATCAAATTGGTTTGCAAGTTTCTGGTAAGAAAATAAATGATTTAACAGGAATTCAAGATTTTTTTGCGTTAACCTCTTTAGATTGTAATGATAATAATTTAACCACCTTAGATGTTTCTAATAACACGTCTTTATGGAGTTTAGGATGTAGTAGTAATCAATTAACAAGTTTAAAGATAAGTGTATCTTTAACTGCTTTGGATTGTTTTAGTAATCAATTAACCAGTTTAGATGTTTCTAAAAATAAATCATTATTTGGTCTAAATTGTTCTGGTAATCAATTAACCAGTTTAGATGTTTCTAAAAATATTTATTTAACTGATTTGTTTTCAAATTATAATAAATTAGCAAGTTTAGATGTTTCTAAAAACACTAATTTAACTACTTTATGGTGTAATTCTAATCAATTAACTAGTATAGATGTTTCTAATAACATTAGATTAACCCAAATATTATGCAACAATAACAACCTAGTAACGTTAAATCTAAAAAATGGAAATAACACAAATTTTTACGCTATTAATTTAACCTCCAACCCTAACCTAACTTGTATCCAAGTTGACAATAAATTATATTCTGATACCAATTGGTCAGCACTTAAAGACGCCACAGCCAGTTTTTCTGAAAACTGTAGCAAAACAGCATCTATAACTCCTCCGGTAATAACGGCAACAGGAAATCAAATTTATTGCCCCGGAACTTCTTTAAATATTGTACAAACAATAAGTATTACATTCGATCCCGCTGAGCCAACTACCGATGCAGTTTATATTCAAATTTCTTCTGGTTATGTTTTTGGGCAAGATCTATTAACTCTTACGGGAGCTCATCCAACTGTTTCTTTCGATTGGATTCAATCAGAAGGAAAACTAAAATTATTTTCCTCAATAGGAGGTAAAATTCCTTATGCTGATTTTGAAGCTGCAATCAAAGATGTCCAATTCAGTAATTCATCACCTTCGCCTTCAGGAAACAGAACTTTTTCTATTAGTTTGGGTTCTGGTCAACTCAGTTATCTACCCAGAAACAAACATTTTTATGAATATGTTGCCAATGTAGGAATCACTTGGGCAGATGCAAAAGCAGCAGCTCAAACAAGCTTTTATTATGGGTTAAAAGGGTATTTAGCCACCTTAACAGCTGCAGATGAAGCTCAATTAGCAGGAGCACAAGCGCCTGGAGCAGGATGGATTGGCGGTAGTGATGCAGAAACAGAAGGCGTTTGGAAATGGGTTACTGGTCCTGAAACTGGAGATTTAATGACTTTTACTTTTTGGAATAACGGAGAACCCAATAATTTAGGCGATGAAGATTATGCTCACGTAACTGCGCCTGGAGTTGGAATTCCTGGCTCTTGGAATGACTTATCTAATGCGGGTTCTGCTAGTGGAGATTATCAACCAAAAGGATATATTGTAGAATATGGCGGAATGGTTCCGGGCGATGTTGATGCTATTCAAATTTCGGCGAGTACTACAATGGAGATCTCTCAAATCACGACTACACCGCCAACTCCAGTATGTGGTTCAGGAGTATTTACACTTCAAGCAAGCACTTCAACTGGAACAATAAATTGGTACAATGCTGCTATTGGCGGGAGTTTCTTAATTGCAGGAGATAATTATACCACTCCTTCGATAAACACAACCACAACTTATTATCTAGATAACGGATGCCCTAATCGAATTCCAATTATCGCAACGGTAAACACAATTCCAACTATTACTTCTGTAATTACTCCAGTTTCCAGATGTGGTGCAGGAAGCGTAACACTTCAGGCAAGTTCTGATATAGGAATAATAAATTGGTATGCCACCGCAACAGGAGGAAGTATTGCAGCTACGGGAACCAGTTTTACAATTCCAAATATTGCAGCAAGTACTACTTATTATGCTCAGGCCTTTAATAATGGATGCAGTAACGGAATACGAGTTCCAGTGGATGTTTTTGTTTACACACCACCAGTAGTTGCAGATCAAGAAGTCATTAAATGTCAGTCAAGTACGGCAACACTAGATGCTGGTGTTCCTGGAATGTTGTATTTATGGTCGCCAACAGGTGAAACAACCCAAAAAATTACAGTCTCAACTTCTGGAATTTATACTGTAGTTGTTACCAGCCCAGCACCCGAAAATTGTTCCAGCACAAAGAAAATTACTGTTGTAGAACATAATATTCCTGAAATCGATCGTGTTGTTGTCAATGAAACTACGGTTGTTATTTATTTGAAAAAAGAAGAGATTTATTTTGAATATTCGGTTGACGGAATCAATTATCAAAGTTCGAATGTGTTTTTTAATGTGCAAAGTGGTTTGCAAACAGCTTATGTAAGGGAAATAAATCTTTGCAGCAATGACAGTCAAACGTTTATTGTTTTGATTGCTCCCAAGTTTTTCACGCCAAACGGTGACACTTATAATGATTTCTGGGAAGTGAAAGGATTAATTAATTATCCTCAAGCCGAAGTTTCTATTTTTGACCGATATGGAAAATTGATTTCCGTTTTAAATATAACAAAATCCACCTGGGACGGAATGTTGAATAAATATCCTATGCCAGCCGATGATTATTGGTATGTATTAAGAATTGATTCATCCACGCCCGAAAAAAGAGGTCATTTTTCGTTGAAGAGGTAAACAAATTAAAATCAGGACTTATTTAGTCTTTAGAGAAATTTTTATTAGCAAACAATAGTGTCATTTTGTCATTTCGACGAAGGAGAAATC
>JAEMQE010000119.1 GCA_022758945.1 Lentimicrobium sp.
GCTTATGGCGAAGCGGCTTTCTATGGCCCAAAGCTGGATTTTATGGTCAAAGATGCCCTTGGAAGACAATGGCAATTAGGAACTATTCAGGTTGATTACAACTTGCCGGAACGTTTCGAATTGACTTATAAAGGTTCTGATGATCAATTGCATACACCAGTTATGATTCACAGAGCACCTTTTGGATCGATGGAACGTTTTATCGCTATTTTGATTGAACATACAGCAGGAAAATTCCCGCTTTGGTTGATGCCAGAACAGGCTATAATCTTGTGTTTGAGTGAGAAATATGAAATATATGCAAAAAAAGTTTTAAGTCTGCTAGAAAATCACGAAATTCGCGCCCTAATTGACAACCGAAACGAGACAATCGGGAAGAAAATTAGAGATGCAGAAATGCAGAAAACCCCGTTTATGTTGATTGTAGGCGAGGAAGAAGAGAAAAACGGAACCATATCTGTACGTCGTCAAGGGCAAGAAGGAAATGGCAATATGAGCGTCACAATTGAGGAATTTGCTGCAATTGTAAACGAAGAAATAGGCAAAACATTAAAAACATTTACAGTTTAACTTAAATAATAAAGTCATAGCAATAAGAAGCAATAGAGGTTATCAACCTCGAGTAGAAAAAAAAGATGCCCATAGAATAAACAATCTTATTCGTGGGGTGCAAGAAGTAAGACTTGTGGGTGAAAATATCGAGCCAGGAGTTTTTAAACTTTCTGAAGCATTACGATTAGCAGACGAATTCGAATTAGACTTGGTTGAAATTTCGCCTAATGCAGAACCGCCTGTTTGCAAGATAATGGACTATAAAAAGTTCGTTTACATGCAAAAGAAACGTGAAAAAGAGCTTAAAGCAAAATCTACTCAGATTGTAGTGAAAGAAATTCGTTTTGGTCCTCAAACGGATGAACACGATTATGAGTTTAAAAGAAAGAATGCTGAAAAATTCTTGAAAGAAGGTTCTAAATTGAAAGCGTTTGTTTTCTTTAAAGGACGTTCAATCATCTATAAAGATCAAGGACAAATCTTGTTGTTGAGATTAGCCACAGATCTTGAAGAATTTGGAAAAGTAGAAGCCATGCCTGTTCTCGAAGGAAAGAGAATGATTATGTTCATTGCTCCGAAGAAAAAAAAATAAAATCCTCCCCCGACCCCTCTGAAGGAGGGGAGAATAAACCATCGTAAGATATTCAAGGGATAAAAAATATCACTTCTCGGCTCCCTCCCCTTCGGGGAGGGCTGGGGAGGGGAAAAATAAGTAAGTAAGAATAAATTAAAAACACTAGGAAAAAATGCCTAAAATGAAAACCAAATCTAGCGCCAAGAAACGTTTTAAAGTTACTGGTTCTGGAAAGATTAAGAGAAAACATGCTTTCAAGAGTCACATCTTGACCAAGAAGTCTAAAAAACGTAAATTAGCTTTGACACACTCAGCGCTAGTTCACAAAACAGATATGAAAAGCATCAAACAACAATTAAGAATTATATAATGTTTGTTGATTATGGTTTGTTGTTTATGGTTTTCAACTCTAAACTCTAAACTCTAAACTCTAAACTTTTTATTCTTTAGGTTAAAACAATTTAAAATAACCTTGGAGTATGGCCTTAAGTTCCCTTGATTAAATTCGGGACGCCTGCTACAAAAAAACAGAAAAATTATGCCAAGATCAGTAAATTCAGTTGCTAAGAGAGCAAGAAGAAAAAAGATAATGAAGCAAGCCAAAGGTTTCTTTGGTCGTCGTAAAAACGTTTGGACAGTTGCGAAAAACGCGGTTGAGAAAGCAATGTGCTATGCTTACCGTGATAGAAAAGTGAACAAAAGAAATTTCCGCGCTTTGTGGATTCAACGTATCAACGCTGGAGCTAGATTAGAAGGAATGTCTTATTCACAATTCATTGGGAAATGTAAAGCTAACAACATCGAATTGAACCGTAAAGTTCTTGCCGATTTAGCGATGAATCACCCAGTAGCTTTCAAAGCCATACTTAATAAAGTAAAATAAACGTTTTATCAACTCAATTTAAGATTACTTACTTATAGAGAAATCCCAATCGAAAGATTGGGTTTTTTGTTTTAGGAGCACGCCATTCCGTTTTCACAAAGCAGTTGTCCCGCTATTCATTTCAATCCACGCCCAAAAGCGTGGGATTTTCACTTCTATCGGGGCTAATTCACGCCATTTCTCTTTTTTATCAACATATCTCCAAGATTCAAATGACAAATCACTTTTTAAGAATATACTTCCCAATAATATATTTCGTTATAGGCTTCAATGTTTTTCCTGTTTCAGGATGCAATCCTGGTTGATTGAAATATTCATATTCTTTTTTATTTGGAGATTTTCCATACCAAACTAATGGATTATCAATATCTTCATTTTTAAAAAAAGTCGTTGTGTCACAAACCGTTATCTTTTTGAAATTGTCTAATAACCCTTGATTGAAAGGGCTCACTTCCGCAGTATCTTTTACTGCATCATATTCAGCTGCTTCATAATGATTATTGACCCAAACCATACAATTCTTGTCTCGAAAAAAAATATTTTTGACGCCAAAACCCGCAGCACCAAAAACAAACAAAGGAATCACCGCAAAAGCTATTTTCTTTGAAACACTCTTCTTATTCAGTTCTTTAAAAATTATCTCCTTTTTAACCTCTTCCATTTCTACCCTTTCCTCTTTTTTGGTCATCTCATTTATAGCTACATCCACTGTCAATTCTTCTTTGTTTCCCGCCATAAACTTAGCGTAAGGTCTTGGATTAAAATCTACCAAAACCGCAATTAGATCCAAATTTATAGGTCTGGTCGTTTCTGTTTTACCTTTTAGAAAATTACTGATTGGTTTTAATTTATCCACCTCAAAATGCTCAATTTGTTTCTGAATGCTTGATTTATCATTAAGGTCAAAAAATCTATCCAGTATTTCTCGATCCAATTTGTTTATTCCTTTATCAACCAATACTAAACATAAATTTTTCAATTCTGCAGGAGAAGGTTTTAGCAAAAATCCTGAAAATTCTCCTGTTTTTGCTTCTTCATATTTTGCTTTTACCCACTTTTTGTAATCATCGGAAGTATTCTTATTCATAGTATATATGGAATTAATCGGAATCCTTTGGAATTGTTTGGAATCCTCGGAATGATTGGAATCCGATGTCAATAGTCAGTCTAAAACCCTATTCCTTTGCTTCAGAATTAGTTCTTGTCTTAACCTGCAATTTAGACAAATGTACGAAACTAGTTCTAAAAAAGTGTTGCTAAACAGTATGGCATGTTTATCCGGGAAGTATAAATCCTGTTATTCTGTTTCAGCACACTTGACTTCCCAAAAAAGCAAAAGAGCATTCCCTTTTTAAAGGTTTCAGCTCAGGCAAGGATTCGATTTTACTATCGGACAGCCCAAACTATGTCTAATTTTTAATTCCAAAAAAAAATGAAAAGAATAATTTTAGTAACAATGTACGTCATTGCAAATGTTGTAATGATTTCCTGCACCAATGATGAAGTGGAAACAACGCCAAACAATAATACAGTGAAAGTGTTCGCGGATGAACCGGGTGATGGTACAATCATTCCTCCACCGATTACACCGCCCAAACCATAATACAAATTGTTAGTTTAAATAGTATCAAATTAAAATTAATTTCTGTAATTTCGGGAAATGGCATTAAAAAAGAAACATTTCCCGATTTACATTATATTACCATTGCTATTTTTCATAATACATTCCTGTAAAAAAGAGCAGCAAAGTATCCTCAAATCTAAAGGCAATCCTAATTATACTAAGTATATAACTCTCGCTGAAAAATTCTTAGAAAATCAAAAGTTTGACAGTGCATTCTATTATTATAATAAAATAAAATCAAGTAGCGACCCTACCAAGGATCAGGAAAAAATTATTTACTCCTTATTAAAAATCGCATACATCCAGCAAGTTCAAGCTGATTATTCCGGTAGTGAATCTAGCGCAACAGAAGCTCTCCGTTTCTTTCAAGCCACAACAAACCCTGAGTATAAATGTTTTACTTATAGTGTTTTGGCTTCTAATTATAAAAGCCTATTTGACTTTGACAAAGCCATTTATTATTTCAACCAAGCTTATCATTTTGCAGAAAACGAATTGCAGAAAGCAATCCTTAAAAATAATATTGCCGTTATTTTTAGAGAAAAAGAAGACTATCAAAAAGCCATCCAAATACTTATGCCTTTGAGCCTAAAAAAGGATGTACTAAATAATCCTGAATATTATGCTCTGATACTCGATAATTTAGGCTATTGTTATTACAAATTAGGAAATACTAAAAGCCTTGGCTATTTAAAACAATCTTTAGTTATCAGAGAAAAAATTAAAGATAATTTTGGTTTGACTACTAGTTATATGAGTTTATCTGATTATTTCATTAAAAGCAATCCAAAATTAGCCAATGAATATGCACAACTAGCCTATGAAAACGCAACCATAGTAAATAACACAAGTGATCGTTTAAAATCATTGGAGTCATTAATCCAAACCAGCGTTGGCAATCAATCGAAATCCTATTCCGAAAAATACATCCGCATCAATGACAGCATCACTAAAGTAAGGCAAAAAGCCCGAAATCAATTTGCCAAAATAAAATACGATTCCAAGAAAGAAAAGGAAGAAAATCTAGCCCTAAAAACTCAGAAAACGGAAACTGCACTTGAATTGGAGCAACAAAAAAACAAAAACCTTCTTTTGTATTTTCTGATACTAATTGGAATTCTCTCTACTATTTTTTTATATTATTATTTAAAAGCGATCAACAAAAAAGAAAAAATCCAAACCTCTTACGATACTGAGACCCGAATTGCTAAAAAACTGCATGATGAACTGGCTAACGATGTCTATCACACCATGGCATTTGCTGAAACACAAGATTTATCTTCCAGTCAAAACAAAGAAATATTACTCACTAATTTAGATGCTATTTACTCCAGAACGCGCAATATTTCAAAAGAAAATAGCACAATTGACACTGGGTTACAGTTTGTGGCCGGTCTCAAAGAAATGATGTCCAGTTTCAATACTGCCGCGGTCACTATTTTGATAAATGGTATGGATTCCATCAACTGGAATGCTTTGGAAACCAATAAGAAAATTATTGTTTATCGTGTCCTACAAGAGCTGCTAATTAATATGAAAAAACACTCTCAATGTAGTTTGGTCGTCATCGCTTTTAAAAAAAATGAAAATAAATTGCAAATAGATTACAGTGATAACGGGCTTGGAGCAGCATCTGACAAAATAAATTCAAGAAATGGACTGCAAAATGTGGAAAACCGTATTATGGCTATAAAAGGAACGATTACTTTTGATACTAAACCTGGAAAAGGATTCAAATCTAGTTTCACAATTCCTATATAACTAACTATTATGTTTAATAAAGTTTTAGTAGCCGAAGATTTTGACAGCATCAGTATCACAGTTGAACAAGCCTTGACGGAACTTTCCGTTTCGGAAATTCATCACGCCAAATATTGTGACGATGCCTTTTTGAAAGTAAAAAAAGCACTCCTTGACGAAGCTCCTTATGATTTATTAATTAGTGATTTATCATTCAAAACGGATCATCGGGAGAATCGATTAACCTCTGGTGACGAATTGATTGCAGCAGTAAAAAAAGTTCAACCTGACATCAAAACAGTTGTTTTTTCTATCGAAGACAAATCCTTCAGGATAAAATCCCTTTTTAATGATTTAGGCATTAACGCCTTCGTTGCCAAGGGAAGAAATAGCATCCCTGAACTCAAAAAAGCCATTCAAGGAGTTTTTGACAATAATTCCAAAATCATTTCCCGAGAATTGTCTCACGCCTTAAGAGACAAATCCTTAATCGAAATTGAAGCCTACGATATTTCACTTCTAAAGTCATTGTCCAAGGGATTAATTTTAGATGAAATTGCATTAGATTTCAAAAACTCGGGAATAACCCCTAATGGTAGCAGCAGTATCGAGAAGAGAATCAACAAGCTCAAAATATTCTTCAAGGCCAATAATAACGTACATCTTATTGCTATCACCAAAGATTTAGGTTTGGTTTAATTACTTTCAAAATATTTTTTTTAATTTTTTTTTCACTTTACGGTTTCCCGTAAGGATAACATTTTTATTGGGTTTAATTTTGTGAAGATTTAAAACTATACTATGGAAACGAGCCCCAAAACAAATGCAATCAAAGAGAATAATTCAGAAATTAGCCAGTATAAAGAAAAAATAACTCCAAATTCAATCATTATTTCTGTTGGAATTATTATCTCTGCTATACTACTTTTAGTAAAAGCAAGTTGGCTTAACCTTGATTGGAAAATTCCATTTATTCCGTTAATACTTGCTTTACAACTTATTTTCCTGTTATCGGCTATAAAAGACAGATACAAGAAACTTTAAAATTCTATAAAAGTAAACTTGAATTTGGGTTGATTATAAAATCCAATTCATTAAAAAAAAGTTATGATGGAGAAAGAATTTGAAATTATTTCAAAAAATAAAAAAATTTGCACTGAAAACCCTTTAAATAATAAATGGGACAAATGCCTTGATGATTATGAAAACTACCTTAAAGAATACATCAAACATTACAAAAAATCACTAAAAGGCAATCTCGTTTCGCTATCAAAATATCCCTATATGAAAGCAAAATCAGAAGTGTTTTGTGAGCAATTAAATAACGCCCAAAACAAAACTCTTTTAACTGAAAAACAACTGAAACGAATATCAAAAATTCAAACGAGAATGCTAAATACATGCTGTACCTAAAAATACATTAAAAAAAAATGAAAAAACTTAACCTGACTAAATTACTACTCCTTTGCTGCTTGACACTTTCCTGTAACCAAAAAACAGAAAAAAAGCAACCCACAATCTACTACAACAATCAAAATTACAAATTTGATGATGATGAAATACTAAAAAAAAATACGAAAGACACCCAAAAAATAACACACTCTCACAAAGACAACCTTAAAAAAGTAAGTGTAAAAAAATAAGATTAAAAAAAAATCACCTAAATGAGGTTTCCCGTAAAGAAGTAAGTTTTAATGGGTGTAAGTTTGGATAATAAATAAGCGGTACCAATGAAACGAAACTATTTTTTGGCTATTGATTTAGTGCTGTCAGTACAAATGGCCGTAATGGTTTTGGGTTTTGTTTGCGCAATTTTTTTGTTGTTGAAAATTTGGAAAAATAAATAAAATACAGCAATTTATGCAACAATTATATTGACAAATTGCTCGAGAAGAAATAAGAGCCGAACATTAAAATTCAAAAATATGCCATTCACAAAAGTTTACATCCATTTTATTTGGAGCACAAAAAAAAAGATGTCTCCTCTTGCAATAAAACAAGTCAGACAAACCGTTTGGAACCACATCAAGGAAAATGCCAAGAAAAAAGGAATTTATATTGAATTTATTAAAGGATATTTAGATCATTGTCATTGCCTAATTTCTTTAAAAGAGAACCAAACACTTCAAAAAGTAATGGAAGAGATAAAAGGAGAAACAACATTTTGCATTAATAATCAGGGAGATTTCGCCGAATTAGCTGTTACTGAAATCCTTCCCGTTCTTAACAGAGAAACAAAAAATGAATTTGAATGGGAAGATGACTATTTCACAATTGCCGTACTTGAATCAGTATTTGACAGAGTAAACAACTTTAATCAAAATTATGAGCAACACGATGATAAAAAGTTATTTAATGATGAATACAATGAATATATAATCAAATATGGATTTCAAAGATTTTCCAATAAATAAAAAAATCCAATCGTTCCAATTAATCACCCAAAAACCTCAAAATTCTCTCCATCAAAACTCGCAAAAACCATACTGGGATGTGAATCTTGGTGAAACATATTTCC
>JAEMQE010000216.1 GCA_022758945.1 Lentimicrobium sp.
AAAATTTATATTAAATTTTTTTAAAATTGTTGTCCAATGATAAAATGTGTTTCCCATCCATTTGCTTTTGGTCCTAGCAATCCGTTAGGCAAAGGTAAGCCATCAAATCCATATCCAAAATCAATTCCTAATAATCCAAATGCTGGCATAAACACCCTTAATCCAGCTCCAGCCGAACGACTTAAAGCAAATGGATTGTAATTTTTGAAAGTGTCAAATGACGAACCTGCTTCTAAAAAGGTAAGAGCATATATTGATGCTGATGCTTTTAGGGTTATTGGATATCGTAATTCTAACGAAAACTTATTATATATTGTAGCTCCAATCGGTTCTCCTGCTTTATTAACCGGAGTTAAAGAACCATTTGGATATCCTCTTAAGGCAATTGTTTCTCTACCATCCATCGAATAATTTGCCATTCCGTCTCCACCTAAAAAGAATCTTTCGAAAGGAATAATACCTCTGTCTTTATTGTATGCTCCTAAAAATCCAAATTCAGTCAAAGATCTGAATACTAATTTACCATAAACTTTGGTATACCAATCCGCTTTGAACTTTATTTTGTAGTATTCTAACCAATTATATTTTTTCTGATCCACTTTAGCTGGGTCAGCAGCAGCGTCATGGTAATCAGCAACACTATTTGGTGTTGGATTAGTCGAACTTGGAACAGCTTCTAAATAATCTCCGCTATTCACTCTAATTCCATTACTTCCTGTATAGGAATTACCAGAATAAATATATTTATATTCTTGTTTGTCTCCTAATGTTGCATAATCTATCCCATTGAACAAGGAGTATGGGAGTGTGAATTTACCAACTAGACTAAACTCAGCACCATAAATTGGAAATATTGGGTTAATTCCTTTATTACTTCTTGATAATCCTATTGTATAAGCTAAGTTTCTTGATGCACCATTACCAAATGTAAATAGACCAGTATTATAATTATGTAAATCATAATGTTGGTAACTAATGGTTTGTGACAAACCAAAGTAATCATCCGGGACTGAAAGTCTTTTATATATTCCAACAGACATCGTTAAAATATTAAAACTTTTGCTTTTATCAACTTTTTGGGTTTGGTAATTATTATAATATTGGCTTGTATAGGATAGAGAGGTACTCAATTGTACCGGTTTTTTCTTTCCAAACCAAGGTTCTGCGAAGGAAAGACTATATGTCCTATAATATGAACTTGCTTGTAATCGTAGGGAAACTTTTTGACCATCACCCATGGGAAGTGGTTTATAAGCCTCTTTGTTGAAAATATTTCTTGCTGAGAAATTATTAAACGACAATCCTAAAGTCCCAATGAAACCGCCACCACCATAACCTCCTTGAAGCTCTATCTGGCTGGCTCCTTTTTCGGTTAAAGGATATTCAATATCTACCGTTCCTGCAGAAGCATCAACGTTTTTGAACTTTGGCTCTATAGATTCCGGATCAAAAAATCCTAATTGTCCAATTTCACGAATTGTTCTTATCAACAAATCTTTATTGTATTTTTCTCCAGGTTTAGTTCTTAATTCTCTATAAATTACGTGGTCGTTTGTTTTGTCATTTCCGGTTACTGTAATTTTATTGAAATAAGCGATTGGACCTTCTGTAATTCGAATTTCAAAGTCGATAGAGTCATTGGCTGTTTTTGTTTCTACTGCATTTATATTGGAAAATAGATAACCATTGTTTTGATATAAATTGGTAATGTCTTCTCCGTCCGGTTTTGATTTATCAGCAATCCTTTTTTCTAAAAGTACACCATTGTAAGTGTCTCCTTTTTTGACACCTAGATAACCGGCAAGTGCTTCATCTGAATATATAGTGTTTCCCAAGAATTTAATGTTTCCAAAACGGTATTTGTTGCCTTCTTCGATTTTTATTTTAATCATTATAGCCTTTAAATCTGCATTGTATGCAACAGAATCCGAAAGAATTCTAGCATCTCTATAGCCTTTTTCTTTATAAGCTGCGATTACTTTTTCTAAATCAGCATCGTATTTTGCCTTGATAAATTTTGATGCTTTTAAACTAATAAGTGTTTTGCGTTTTGTGTCTTTCATTGCAGCACGCAAGGTCTCAGACTTTATCTCCTTGTTTCCTACAAATACAATATCCTTAATTTTAACTTTCGAACCTTTATCAATTTTCACAACCATGTTAACTTGGTTTGTTTGTGCTGTGTCTATAACGGTATTAATGGTTACTTTGGTATTGTAGAAGCCGTCTTTTTTGTATTTGTTTTCGATGTAATTCTTTGTTGTTGTAATTAAATTTTCGTTAACTACTTTGCCTTTTGTAAGACCATTGTCTTTTACTAAGCCTTCAATCTTACTTTTCGGAATGCCAACAAACTTTACATCATTTAATTTGGGTAATTCTTCAACATGTAAGTCCAGATAAATACTATCCTTTTCAATCCTGTTTATATAAAATGAAATCTCATCAAATAGCCCTAATTTTCCTAGTTTTTTAATAGCGTTGCTTATTTCTTCACCGGGAACAGTGATTTCCTGCCCTTTTTGAAGGCCAGCAAAGGTTACTACGGTATTAGCATTAAAAGTTATTTTACCAACAACATCTACTTTGGCTAGAATGTATGTTTTTCCTTGGTCAAACGGGACTCTATCTTGGGCTTTAATTTGTGAAAAACTTCCAAAAATCAATATGCTGAGGACTATCTTTATGCTTTTTTGTAACACTAAAAAATTATTTAATTTGTTCACTTGTTTTTCCAAATCTACGCTCTCTTTTTTGATAACTAATAATAGCCTCATACAAATCTTGTTCTTTAAAGTCTGGCCATAATATATCAGTAAAATATAATTCTGCGTAGGCAATTTGCCACAACAAAAAATTACTTATTCTATGTTCACCGCTTGTTCTTATTAATAAATCTACCTCTGGTAAATTTCGCGTGTAAAGATGCTCATTTATAATTGAATCGTCAATAGAGTCTATTGAAATTATATTATTTTTAACTTTATCGCTAATGTTTCTTACAGCATTTACTATTTCTTCTCTTGAACCATAGCTCAATGCCAGGGTTAAAGTCATTCTGGAATTATTCTTGGTTTTATCAATTACATCAAGAAGTTCTTCTTGAGCAGATTTTGGTAATTTTTCTAAATTGCCAATGGTATTCAATTTAATATTGTTGTCTTGCAAAGTTTTAAGTTCTTTCTTTAATGATCTAACTAATATTTTCATTAAAGTATCGACTTCCAGTTTTGGTCTGTTCCAGTTTTCGGTAGAAAAAGCATATAAGGTAAGATTTTCTATTCCTAATTTGGCGCAAGCTTTTATATTTACTTTCACGGATTTTGTTCCGCTTTCGTGACCTAAAGTTCGTAACATTCCTTTTTGTTTTGCCCAACGACCGTTACCATCCATGATGATGGCTAAATGTTTGGGTAAATTCGTTAAGTCTATAGTGTCTAGTAAATTCATTTTCTTATTCTGCACAATAACAAGGCTTGTTTCCAAAGGTATACGTTAGTGTTATCCCTGAAAAAACATACCAATCATTATTATTTATATTTCCAAATTTTGCCAAACTTTCGTTTTTTGGATTACTTCCATCTAAATTATCCGTTAAAGTATATCTTGCTCCAACCTCCAATGCCAATATTATATGAGGCGAAACATTCGATTTTACGCCCAGAGTCATTGGAATTGCAAATGAACCAGCACCCAAATCCTTTAACGTTTCTCCGGATACAACATACAATTCGTCATACCTGAAATAGCTTATTCCCGAATATACATAAGGGGTGTATTTTCTTTTGATTTCGTGTAAATTGAAATCAAAAAAATTAAATTCAAGGCCTAAAGATACTTCTTTTATGCTATTTTCAAAACGATAACCTCTTTGATTTCTACTTGGCTCTTTTGAATCAAGATCATTTGCAGAAATTTTTGATTGTGTGTAAGAAAAACGGTAGGAATGTCTTGGACTTTTATTCCATTTGTATAGAATTCCAATCGCAGGTTCGTTTGGCGAAATATAAGTCGTGAGCCCAACATCGCCAATATAGTTGCTTCCGCCAACAAAAACACCAACTTCGTGAATTTGTGCATTCATCGTAAAAAAGAAGAACAAGAATATTAGATTGAAAAGTTTATACATTTAATTAAAAATTGCGTGCAAATATAATAATTATCAACACGAATCAATACTCATTAGATTAAATGTATATTTATTTGGAAAATTGCCTAAAAACTAATGGCAATTATTGACTCGATACAACAGAAACGGTTAAAATCATGGTATTCGTATAGCGAGCAGCTAAAAATGATTTAATTTCTTCGGTCTTCACCCCAAAATAACTTGGTGCGAAGTGTTTTCAAAAAGGTTTCATTGGGGATTTCAACCATTTTTATTTCGAAAGGGGATTTTTTTATGAATAATATGGTTTCGTTTTTTACAGATATAATTCTGGAATCAAGCGAAACTAAATAATGATCGTCTCTTCCAGAAACTTTCAGTCTGATTTCTGTTTCGTCAGTAACCACAAGTGGACGTGCGTTTAGATTGTGCGGTGCAATAGGAGTAATAACGACACATCTCGCATTTGGGGTCAATATTGGACCTCCGCAACTCATAGAATATCCGGTTGAACCAGTAGGAGTTGCAATGATTAGACCGTCAGCCCAATAGGAATTTAAATATTCATTATTCAAATAAGTTTCAATCGTAATCATCGAAGTAGTGTCCTTTCGGCTTACGGAAATTTCATTCAGGGCAAAATTAATATCTTGAATGGCTTCGTTGTCAGGGGAACACGATAAGCTGAGCAAAGTTCTTTTAGAAATAGAAAATTTTTTGTCAATAATTAATTGCATAAATTCTGCTATATTCTCTTTTTGAACTGTGGCCAAAAATCCCAAACGACCAGCATTTATTCCTAAAATAGGCACGCTAGAATCTCGAACTAAAGTTGCCGCTCTCAAAATGGTACCGTCTCCTCCAATGCTGATTAGCATATCAAAACTGCTGTTTAACTCCGTATAAGATTCAAAAGTTGGATATTTTTTATCAATGATTTTTTTTTCAAATAATATTTTTAAAAAATTAGACTCAATAATCATCTCAACATTATTCTTAATAAGAAAAGAGAAAATATCTTTAATGATTGGTTCGGTGCTATTTTGATAGTATTGACCGTAAATGGCTATTTTCATTTCTGTATTAGATATTAAGATATTTGTCCAAATAATCAGAGCGTTCCTTTAAGGTGTTGATATAATTATCTTCAAAATGTTCTGATATAATTTCATAATTATACCTTCTGAAAGACTGAATTATTTCGTTTATTACGCCTAAACTTATTTTGATAGTCACTTGTGTATTTTCGGAATCTGTTTCTGAAACGAATAAACCCAATATTTTACCATTATTATTTTCCACGATTTGTGTAATTTCTCCCATCGAATAATCCAAAGTTCTTTTTTTGACAACAATTAGTCCTCCAGGTTCTTTTAAAAAGGGTGTTTCGTGAAAAAATTTCATAATATCGCCAATTTCATAATAGCCAACATATTTATTTTTTTCATCTAATACGGGAACTAAATTGGAGTTGTTTTTTGCAAAAACCTCTAAAACGTCTAGCCAAATCATAGTGTTTCTTGCAAAAAATCCTTCAAGAGAATATCTATAATCGATTATTTTTTTAGAACTGTCAAAAGTTTCAATGTCATCAGAGGCTATACTTCCAATGTAAATTTCCTCTTCAATCACCGGAAAATGGGAAAAAGTCAATTCATCAAAAAACTCTTGAACAACCGCAATACTATCCTGGCTGTCAATCGCTTTAAAATCATTGGTAATATAGTTTGTGATTTCTGTCATAAATCAATCTAAAATATTTGATGCAAAATAATCAAAATTATGCAATAACGGCTAGTTTTACTTTGTATTTTTGCATTTCAAACCCATAAAAACATTCTAAAAACTAATTCAATGACAAAGTTAAGTGTAAATATTAACAAAATAGCAACTTTACGTAACGCTCGTGGCGGAAATGTCCCTGATTTATTAAAAGTAGCAACCGATATTCAAAAATTTGGTGCCCAGGGAATCACGATTCATCCGCGTCCAGACGAACGTCACATTCGTTATCAAGATGCTCGCGACCTAAAATCAATCGTTTACACTGAATATAATATTGAAGGAAATCCCGAAAAAACTTTTATTGACCTTGTTCTCGAAATAAAACCAACACAAGTCACTTTAGTTCCAGACGCTATCGATGCCATAACTTCGAATGCAGGTTGGAATACCATAAAACACAAGGATTTTCTAACTGAAATTGTTAAAGAATTTCAACGAAACGGAATCAGAACCTCTATTTTTGTCGATCCGGTTCTTGAAATGATTGAAGGTGCAAAAATTATTGGAACTGATAGGATCGAATTGTACACCGAAGCTTTTGCTCACGAATACAGCATAGGAAACAAAAACGGAATTGACCTTTATGTAAAATCGGCCATTTTGGCGAATGAACTTGAATTAGGAATCAATGCCGGACACGATCTGAGTCTCGACAATATTCAGTTTTTCAATCAAAATATTCCAGGTTTGCTCGAAGTTTCCATTGGTCACGCACTTATTTCCGAAGCCATTTATCTCGGATTGGATAATGTAGTCAATATGTATTTGCAAAAACTAAAATAAAAGCTTGTTACGAATTTCGTGAATTAACACAAATTTAAATTAGTGTAAATTGGTGTAATTCGTGGCTAAAAAAAATATAAATGTTGTATTCAAAAACAGAAGGTCAAGGAAGACCACTCTTAATCCTTCACGGATTTCTAGGGATGTCTGACAATTGGAAAACAATGGGAATGCAATTCGCAACTAGTGAATTTCAGGTTCATTTGCTCGATTTGCGCAATCACGGAAGGAGTTTTCACTCAGATAAATTCAGTTACGAAATAATGGCTCAAGATGTTTATGAGTATTGCAAAAGTAATAATCTAGAAAAAGTGAACATTCTCGGACACTCAATGGGCGGAAAAACAGCAATGCTTTTTGCAACAATTCATCCTGAAATGGTCGAAAAATTGATAGTTGCTGATATTGGTCCAAAATTTTATCCACAACATCATCAAACTATTTTTGAAGGATTGAACGTAGTCGATTTTTCCAAAAAACCAAGCCGAAAAGAGGTTGAAGAAATATTGGCGAAATACATTCCTGATTTTGGAACGCGACAATTTTTACTAAAAAGTTTGTATTGGCAAGAGCATGGACAATTAGCGTTTCGATTTAATTTGGCCGTTTTTAATAAAAAAATGGACGAAATAGGAAAGCCCCTTCCAGATAATGCTATTTTCAATAAACCAACACTTTTTATTCGAGGTGGAAATTCTAATTATATTCTTGATGAAGATTTTGAAAACATTCAACGGCATTTCGCAAATTCCAGAATCGAAACTATTCCTAATGTGGGGCATTGGCTTCACGCTGAAAATCCTAAACTCTTTTATGAAATCACGAGTTCTTTTTTAAAATAAAAGGCTATTGCGAATAGAACCAATGTTTATTTCAATAAAAACGCCGCTCTTTAGCGGCTTTTTTATTGAAAAATAAGGTTATTTTTTTTCTTTATATCGTTTGTCAGGAGTTCCGTCTTTTTTCAAAACCGTTTTTGGTGCTTCAGTTTGTTTGTAACGTTTGTCAGGAGTTCCGTCTTTTTTCATTACTGTTTTAGTTTCCGTCTTTTTTACATCTTTACTGATTTTTTCAGTTTTTTGTGTCGTTTTTGCAGCGGTCTGTTGTGCAGAAGTGGTTAATGCTAATCCTAAAATAGCAATTACCGATAGAAATACTTTTTTCATTTTTTATGATTTAAGAATTGAAATACCAAATTACAAAAAAAAATCA
>JAEMQE010000266.1 GCA_022758945.1 Lentimicrobium sp.
TCATCGATGAAATACACTTTTTACAAATAAAAGGTTAAAATTTTAATTCAAAAATTTAAATGATTGAAAATCAAAAGATATTATAAAATTAGTTGTCTTAAAAATCTTAATGTTAAAAAATAGTTCTCTGAGATCCCGCTAAAAAGCGGGATAAGCGATTCACACACTTTTTGCTACGCAAAAAGTGGTTCTCTGCTTACATATTCCTCCTATACTGGCCGCCAACTTCAAATAAGGCAGCTGTAATTTGCCCCAAGGAACAAACCTTAGTAGCTTCCATTAAATGTTCGAATAAGTTTTCGTTTTTTATGGCAGCTTGCTGTAATGTATTCAAATGCTCGTTTACTTTATCGGGATTGGATTGGTGCAGATTAGCCAACATCGTGATTTGGTATTTTTTTTCTTCTTCGGTGGCACGAATCACTTCGGCAGGAATAATCGTTGGCGAACCTTTGGAACTCAAAAATGTATTCACGCCAATAATCGGAAATTCGCCCGTGTGTTTCAAGGTTTCATAATACAGGCTCTCTTCCTGGATCTTGCTTCTTTGGTACATCGTTTCCATAGCTCCCAGAACTCCGCCACGTTCTGTAATTCGGTCAAATTCCAGTAAAACGGCTTCTTCTACCAAGTCGGTTAATTCTTCGATAATGAACGAACCCTGAATAGGATTTTCGTTTTTTGTCAATCCTAATTCTTTATTAATAATTAGTTGGATTGCCATCGCGCGACGCACACTTTCCTCCGTTGGCGTGGTTATCGCTTCATCATAAGCATTGGTATGCAAAGAATTACAGTTGTCATAAATGGCATATAAGGCTTGCAAAGTAGTTCGAATATCATTAAAATCGATTTCCTGTGCGTGAAGCGAGCGACCCGAAGTCTGAATGTGGTATTTCAACATTTGTGCTCTTTCGTCGGCTCCATATTTATTTTTCATGGCTTTCGCCCAAATTTTTCGTGCTACCCTTCCAATTACAGCATATTCCGGATCAATTCCATTCGAGAAAAAGAAAGATAAATTAGGTCCGAAATCATTGATTTTCATTCCCCGACTCAAATAATATTCCACATAAGTGAAACCGTTGGAAAGCGTGAAAGCCAACTGCGAAATCGGGTTGGCACCAGCCTCGGCGATATGATAACCCGAAATAGAAACCGAATAAAAGTTTTGCACCTTTTTCGTAATGAAATACTCCTGAACATCACCCATCAGTCGCAAGGCAAATTCTGTCGAGAAAATACAAGTATTTTGGGCTTGATCTTCTTTAAGAATATCTGCCTGAACCGTTCCTCGAACTTTAGAAAGTGTTTTGGCTTTTATCTCATTATAAATTTCCAAAGGCAAAACTTCGTCTCCGGTCACGCCCAAAAGCATCAATCCTAAACCGTTGTTCCCTTCCGGTAAATCCCCTTGATACTGCGGACGTACGGTTCCTTTATTCTTATAGATTGCCTTGATTTTTTTTTCAACTTCATCTTCCAAATGATTGGCTTTAATATAAATTTCGCAACGTTGATCAATAGCAGCATTCATAAAAAAGCCCAACATCATGGGTGCTGGCCCATTAATCGTCATACTAACCGAAGTCATGGCATCGACCAAATCGAAACCGGAATACAATTTCTTGGCATCATCAAGACAACAAATCGAAACTCCGGCATTCCCAATTTTTCCATAAATATCAGGACGAATGTGTGGGTCATTGCCATATAAAGTCACACTGTCAAAAGCCGTAGAAAGGCGTTTTGCCGGCAAACCTGAACTCACATAATGAAAGCGTTTGTTGGTTCGTTCTGGTCCACCTTCGCCAGCAAACATACGTGATGGATCTTCGCCTTCTCTTTTAAAGGGATATAATCCCGCGGTGAAAGGAAAGGCTCCCGGAACGTTTTCCTGCAAATTCCATTTTAACAGATCTCCCCAAGCCTGATATTTGGGCAAAGCAATTTTTGGAATTGCAGTATGCGAAAGCGATTCGGTGTGGGTTTCAATCTTGATTTCTTTATTACGAACTTTAAAGGTGTAAAATGGTTCTTTGTATTGGTTTGTTTTCTCGTTCCAAGTCAGGATGATTTCCCAATTGTAGGGATCCAAATCCATTTTTACCTTGTCGAATTGATTCAACAATAAATTGAGAAAAATTTTATCTTCGGCAACACTTGGTTTCTCCATTTCCAAAGCTGTAGGCAAAACAGAATCATCATTAATCGCTGCCTTATTCAATTCAGGGATTTTTCCCGAAACGGACTCAATCGTTTTGTAAATACCGTATAATTTCTGAGCCACTTGTTCCTGGCTTAAAGCTGTAGCATCATATTTCCGATTGTTTTCTGCGATTTCAGATAAATAACGAGTCCGGTGTGGCGGAATGACGAAGATTTTTTCGCTCATTTCATGAGAAATTTCAAAAGTCGATTTCAAATCGGACTTGGTTTTCTCGTGAATTTTATCCATTATCGCCTTGTACAACGTATTCATCCCGGGATCGTTGAACTGGGAAGCGATGGTTCCGAAAATGGGCAATTTATCTAAATCCGTATCCCACAAATTATGGTTGCGCTGGTATTGTTTTTTTACATCGCGCAAAGCATCCAAAGAACCGCGTTTGTCGAATTTATTGATGGCTACCAAATCAGCAAAGTCAAGCATGTCGATTTTTTCCAATTGGGTTGCGGCGCCAAATTCGGGTGTCATTACATAAAGGGAAACATCAGAATGATCTGTGATTTCGGTATCTGATTGTCCAATTCCCGAAGTTTCTAGTATGATAAGGTCATATTTGGCTGCTTTGATAACTTGGATAGCTTCGGCAACGTATTTTGACAAAGCCAAATTGGATTGTCGTGTGGCCAAAGAACGCATATAGACTCTCGGATTATTGATGGCATTCATCCGAATTCTGTCACCCAATAATGCTCCGCCTGTTTTACGTTTGGATGGATCAACAGAAATTATTCCAATGGTTTTTTCGGGGAAATCGATTAAAAACCGACGCACTAATTCATCGACCAAAGAGGATTTTCCTGCACCACCAGTTCCTGTAATTCCCAGAATAGCCCCCCCCGCCCCCGGAGGGGGAGCTATGAATAGTTTGTGGAATTGTTCATGATTATTTTCGGCTAACGAAATTAATCTTGCAATTGTATTTACATCTTTTTCTTGAAGTAATTGCTCAACTCCCTTCCCTTTGGGAAGGGTTGGGAATGGGCTTGGATAATCCGATTGTTGCACTAAATCATTGATCATTCCTTGCAAACCCATCGCCCGACCATCGTCTGGGGAATAAATCCGGGTGATTCCGTACGCTTGCAAATCGGCGATTTCAGAAGGCAGAATTACGCCTCCGCCTCCGCCAAAAATTTTAATATGTGAGGCTCCTTTTTCGCAAAGCAAATCACGCATATATTTAAAATATTCATTGTGTCCGCCTTGGTAAGAAGTCATGGCAATGGCATTCGCATCTTCTTGAATGGCAGTATTCACCACTTCTTCAACGCTTCGATCGTGGCCTAAATGAATGACCTCAACTCCAGTGGACTGAATGATTCTTCGCATAATATTGATGGCGGCATCGTGACCATCAAAAAGGGATGCGGCAGTTACAATTCGAACTTTGTTTACAGGAATATAAGGTTTTACAACTTCCATTTTTATGAATATGATAATTTATGTGTGCAATTTACGGAAATTTTTAAGAAAAAATTATTGAATAATAGATAAACTATAAAATATCATAACAGCCTTTTTATTCAAAAAAATAAGATTAGTTTTGAGGAAAATTATTAATGTACGTTCCCGACGGCTCGGGAATCCTAGCCCTGATGGAAATGGAAAGCCCGGAACTTTAGAAAGTAGTTTTTCTTGCCAGAAAAAAGCGACCAACGGAAGCTCTTTTTATGACTTAGAAAAACAGTTTATAAAGTGAGGACTTGAAATGTACAGCAGGATTAGCTACAAATTAAAATAGTATGCAGAAAATTATTATACTGATTCATTGCGAAGACCAAAAAGGTATTATCGCCGCCGTGACTGATTTTATTGTTAGAGTGGAAGGAAATATTATTTATATTGACCAACATGTTGATGTGGAACAGAATGTGTTTTTTATGCGTCTGGAATGCGAACTGACCAATAAAAACAGCAATCTTGAGGCAATAAAAAAAGTCTTTGAAATATCGCTAGCTACTGATTTTAAGATGTCTTGGGAAATTCATACTAAAGAACAAAAACCAAAAATGGCTCTTTTTGTATCGAAATACGATCACTGCCTGTTTGATATTTTGGGTCGCTACAGTGCTGGAGAGTTTAATATGGAAATTCCTTTAATTGTGAGCAATCACGAGGATTTAAGATCGGTTGCAGAACGTTTTGAGATTCCGTTTTACTGTATTCCGTTTACCAAAGAAAATAAAGAGGAAGGCGAAAAACAACAAATTGAAATCCTTCAGAAATTCGAAATTGATTTTATTGTTTTGGCGCGTTATATGCAAATTATTACCCCCAGTTTAATCTCACTTTACGAAAATAAAATCATCAATATTCACCACTCCTTTTTGCCTGCTTTTCCGGGTGCGAAACCCTATCATTCAGCATTTAAAAGAGGGGTGAAAATTATTGGGGCTACGAGTCATTATGTCACCAATGAACTGGACGAAGGTCCAATTATTGAGCAGGATATCACTCGGGTTTCTCACGTCAATTCTATTGACGATTTTATTATGAAAGGCCGGGATTTAGAACGCATCGTTTTGGCGCGAGCCATAAAACTCCACGCTGAACGCAAAACGATGGTGTACAACAACAAAACGGTTGTGTTTTCTTAAAAACTTAACGTATTTACAACAAAGTAATAACAATTCGTTAACAGCAAAAAAGCGAAAAGTATATGATCTTTGCAGAGTAATAAACTGGTTATTTATTATTTTGGTTTTGGTTAGTAAAAAGATTGTCCTGCAAATTGTGGGACATTTTTTTTTGTTAAACCAATAATAGAAAAAGTGCTTTTTAAAACGTTTACTCAAAAAAACTTAACGTATCTACAACAAACAAATAACAAATCATTAACAGCCTAAAATCAAAAAGTGTCTGATCTTTGCAGAGTAATAAACTGGTTATTTATTATTTTGGTTTTTGGTTAGTTAAAAAGAATGTCCCACAAATTGTGGGACTTTTTTTATTTACAGACTCTAATGAAAGATAAAACTTCATTATTAAAGACTATAGGTTGCTCCACATTGACTACGTGACCACATTGTTTTATCACAAACAATTTGGATGATTTATAATGTTTTTCGACCACCAGCCGAACCGAAGGCAAAAACATATAATCTTCTTCTCCCATCACATAAAGTGTTGGAATGTCTAATTCTACTTGTCGAAACCATTTTAGTAATGGATTGATTTCGGCGGTGAGTTTAAACCATTTTATGAATTCCTTTTGGTATAATTTTTTGGCTTCGTTAATGAAAAGTAAACGCGATTGTTTGTGACTTTTTTTCGGCATAATTACAAAGGCAAAAAACTTGTACAACACCAAATAAGGCAATACATATTTAAACGTATTTCCCAATTTCATCAGGATTTGAGAGCGAAAATTCATTTTCAAAATCGCGCCACCCAGAATCATACTTTGCACTCGTTCCGGATGCATTTCGGCCAGTTGTCGAATGAGAATCGTACCCAGTGAAATCCCGACGAAATGTGATTTTTCAATTTTTAGATGATCAATAACTTCCAGAACATCGTTGGCAATGGATTCGAATGTATATTTTTGTTTAAATGCTTTTTTGATTTGAGAATTGGAGTTTCCGTGACCACGTAAGTCTAGTAACAAAACGTTGTACTGGCTTTTAAAATCCCGAATTTGCTTGAACCATATAGACGAACTACCTCCAGCTCCGTGGACAAAAGTCACCCACTGATCGCTTTTTTCGTTTTTGTATGTGATGTAGTTTATCATTTTTGTATAAATGGAACGCGGATTATACGGATTCGCCAAGGCGAAAACACGGATAAAAATCGATTTTTATAACTAATTTAATCCGTTGCAATGTAGAAAAATTTCAGCCACGAATTCAGAATGGTTATCAATATTGTTTATCACTTCTTACAGTTCCCCCTTCGGGGGTTAGGGGGCTAGAATCTCTTCCATTTCTTGTTGCATTTTCAACGCCTCTTCCCTAGCTTTTTCGGCAAAATCAGCTCCATTCGAAGCATAAACAATCGCTCTCGAAGAATTAATCAGCAAACCAACATTCACATTCATTCCGTGTTTGCAAACTTCTTGAAGACTTCCGCCTTGTGCACCAACACCGGGAACTAGCAAGAAACTATCCGGAACAATTTTCCGAATCTCCGTGAAATATTCGGCTTTGGTAGCACCCACAACATACATCAGATTTTCGGAATTTTTCCAAGTTTTTGATGTTTCCAAAACCTGTTTGTACAATTCCTTTCCACCCACATTCAAAGTTTGAAAATCAAAAGCGCCTTCATTCGAAGTCAAAGCCAATAGTATCGTGTGTTTATTTTCGAAAGCCAAAAACGGCTCCACCGAATCTTTTCCCATATAAGGCGCAACGGTTACGCTGTCAAAATTCAAATCCTCAAAGAACGCTTTGGCATACATCGACGAAGTGTTGCCAATATCGCCACGTTTAGCATCAGCAATGGTGAAGATTTCGGGATGATTTTCGTTGATGTAATTGATGGTTTTTTGCAAAGACATCCAACCTTTTATACCATACGCTTCATAAAAAGCCGTGTTGGGTTTATAGGAAACCGCCAAATCGTGTGTGGCATCAATTATGGCTTTGTTGAATTCAAAAATCGGGTCTTCGAGTTGCAATAAATGCGCTGGAATTTTATTCAAATCAACATCTAATCCTACACAAAGAAAAGATTTTTTGATTTTGATTTGGTTGATTAGTTCTTTAGTTGTCATTGCTGTTTATTGGATGTTGGGTTTTAGGTGTTGGGTGTTGGTGTTGGAATTAGACCTGAGAATCAACATACTTTTTTAGTGATTGAATTCTTTTTTGAATTACATTGAGCTCGGAAATTATTTCTAAGTGCAAAATTACATCCACAAAACCTATTTCTTTAGCTATTTCAATTTGAGTTTCTAATTCAAAGGCAGAACCTAGACTTATCTGTAGAAATCTAGAAAAGTCCTTTTGGGAACTTCTGGAACAACCTTCAGCAATGTTCGAAGGAATTGAAACTGCACATCTATTAATTTGAGAAACCAGTCCGAATTTTTCTTCTTTTGGAAACGAACCCGTAATAATGTAAATTCTTTTAACAAATAAAACAGAACTTTGCCAAACTTCTAAATCCCTAAAGTTTCTCATATATTTTAGTTTTACAAAAACCTATAATTTATTACTCAAAACCTAAGACCTAAAACCCAAGACCCATTTAAAAAACCTCGCTCGCTTCCTTCAACTTCTCCATATTGTTGACCAATTGCAATTCGTCAACAATTTTCTGAATATCACCATTCATAATATTTCCTAAATCGTACAAAGTCAATCCAACTCTGTGATCCGTCACACGACCTTGCGCATAATTGTAAGTTCTAATCTTAGCCGAACGATCCCCGGAACTTACTTGCGAAGTACGTTTGCTCGCATCTTGTTCCTGCTTTTTGGCCAATTCCTGTTCGTACAAACGAGAACGCAAAACCGTCAAAGCTTTATCTTTATTCTTATGTTGCGATTTCTGATCCTGACATTGCGCCACCAATCCGGTTGGAATGTGCGTCAAACGAACCGCCGATTTCGTAGTATTTACTGATTGTCCACCAGGACCTGACGAACAAAAGAAATCCACACGAACATCGTTCATATCAATTTGTACATCAAATTCTTCGGCT
>JAEMQE010000135.1 GCA_022758945.1 Lentimicrobium sp.
AAATATTTCTAACGAGAATTGAAATGAATGACACGGATGAATTTTTTGAAGATGAAATGCTGATTGAAAAGCAGTAAATTCACTTTTTTGAAATGGGTTGTAAGACAAATATTGGCAAAAAACAGTTGTCGGAATAATTTTAGGCAAAACAGCCAAATTATTCGTCCTTTATTTTTTTGATTGAAAAAATATATATAAATTTATACTAATAAAAGACGCTCTTGTTGACAGAAAATTGAGAAATGATTTAGAAAATAAACAACTCTTTCTGTGTATTAAATCAATACTTATTGCGTCTATAAAAAAAATCGGCTGTTACAAATTTTTGTAGCAGCCGATTTTGAGTTTATTATAACAAGAACTCTTCATAGTTTTCGGGCGAAACTATTTTGGAATTTACATTGAGATAGTTGATCGAAAAGGTAACGGGAATTTTATACTTGCTTTTGGCTTTCCATTTTATTTCACAAGCCAAAATCTGGTCTTCTTTTATTTCAATATAATCTATTTCCTGCTGCTGTGTAGTTCGCCAAAAATAAGAACTGGCTTCATCTTGTTGAATATTCAAGTGCTTTACTCGCTCGCTTATAATGAAATTCTCCCATAAACTGCCAATATCCGTTCTTTGGGCCAAAGGATTGAAATTTCCTGTCACCGCATTGATAATTCCGTTGTCGTAAAAATAGATTTTTTTTCCTTTTTTTATTTCGTTCCGAACATTGCTGGACAAAGCGGGAAGTTTAAAAATCACGTATGCCTTCTCGAGAAGGTCGATGTATTTTTCGACGGTTTTGTTATCTATCTGAATGAGTTTGCTCAATTCATTGTAATTTACTTCGCTGCCTACTTGCAAAGCTAGTGCTTTTACAATTTTTTGAATCAATACTGGTTTTGAAATTTGCTCCAATAAAAACAAATCTTTGTACAAATAACTATTGGCTATTAATTTGATGTGTTCTTTGGCATCGATCGGATTGGTAATTATTTCTGGATAATTGCCGTAGATAAGCCGGTTTTCCAAGGCTCTTTTTTCTTCCAACAAACCGCTGTGGGCCACCATTTCGGAAAAAGCCAACGGAAACAGGAACATTTCATACTTCCTTCCTGTTAATGGTTCGTTGAGTTTGTTTGCCAATTCAAAACTAGAGGAACCTGTTGCAATAACTTGAACGGATTTAATTTGGTCCACAATGATTTTTAGTACAATCCCGATGTTTGCGATCCGTTGCGCTTCGTCAATAACGAGGATTTCGTTGTCGCCAATGATGGATTTGAGTTTTGTAACATTAGGATTTTCAAATAAAACAAGCACATCCGATTCGTCTCCGTTTAGGAAAAGTGTTTTTTTGTCTAAGTCGGCTATTAAGTTTTGGACAAAAGTAGTTTTTCCCACTTGTCGTGGGCCAAAAACCAGTAGTGCTTTTCCCTTGAATAATCGTGCTTTGGCATAGTTTGTTTGTTCTCTTCGTATCATACAAAACTGTATTAATGAGAACACAAAAGTAATTAAATTTTGGCAAAATCCAAAATTATTATGTTTTTTTTGGATTTAATTCCTAAATTATTATGTTTTTTTTGGAATTTATTCCGAAATGGTTATGTTTTTGGGGTAGTTTGCTCTTGATTTCTGTTAATCAAGGCACGAAGTCGGGAGACTTCGTAGAGCTGGTTTAGTTCATTAGCTTAAAGAAAATTCAGGAATATTTTGTTCTATTTTGCTCCAAGGAATTTGTATAACGCCATAATTTTGCAAAGCGCCTAATACATCGCGAGAAACATCTTTTTCCATATCATTATAAATAACATAATTTTTAGTGTCAGTTTCTCTTGTTTGATTAATGTCATTAAAGGCCATAATCGAAGAAAGTATTGAATCTTTTTTGGCATTATTAATTGTCTTGATTAATCTTTCGGGTTTATTTCTCGTAGCTGGAATTAAAAAATCAATATTATGATCAAAGCCACTTTTCCCAGATAATTTAATATCCTTAGAAAAGAAAATATCGTGGCTACGAAAATATAGTTCTACATCTTCTTTAAACAAAGATGAAATTGTTTCTTGAGCAAGATTAAACATATCATTTACAGCCAAAATAGCTTGTAATAAATAATGTTTTTTTTGACCAATATTATTTGCTGTAGCTTCTACAAATAGTTCATCATTTCCATTTATTTTAACACCGAATCCATTAAGGACAGTTTTAAGTATTGATTCTCTTTTAGGGGTATTTATTTCAAATCCAGACATTTTCAAATCTGAAATTGTATAACCATTATCTGTAATCCTTATTGAATCATTATTTTTTACTAGATAAATATCAAGATGATCATTGTGCCTGTCAAGGAACGGAGTAGAAACTAGACATACTTTTCCTTCCTCAATTGTTTTAATTGCAGTATTGTCTTTTATCCACTTTAGATATTCAGATATTATATGTTCACAATTCATTTTTAAAACATCGGTATTACAACGCTAGGACATTTTTTAATATTGCAAAGGTGCATAATTTTATTGAATACTTCTTCCATTGTATCACTTTCTAATATTCTAAATTCTTCAATTGGATAAGCAAATTTATCATTGTATCCTTCTCGATAAAAATGAATGTGTGGACCATCAAAAGATTCTCCGTCAGGATTCGTATGACGACCTTTATTGTCATATCTAACCATTATCAATGTTTGGCGATATCGCTGGTTAATTGTATAGCGTGACACTTCAAAACTTCCACGATGAAAATCGAGTAAAAATATTTCTTTACTATTGCAAGCAGTTATTTTTCTTGTCCAATGAATAGGCGTAGGTCCAAGTTCAATTGGAGAAATTGCATCATCAAATTCTTTATCTTGGGACAATAAAAATTCGAATTCATTTTGTGTTATTGCCATTTTATCAATATTAGTTTTAACCT
The DNA here is from genome assembly GCA_022758945.1 of Lentimicrobium sp. Lineage (GTDB taxonomy): Bacteria > Bacteroidota > Bacteroidia > Flavobacteriales > Flavobacteriaceae > Flavobacterium. The sequence continues at coordinate 2,913 of JAEMQE010000135.1, forward strand.
AATCTAAAATTACCGCCAACCTGCATATAAATCAACAAGATCAGACTTTTCATCCCAACTTTTATTTGTTTTGCTCTACTCGTTAACGTATTAAATTTCAAATATACTCAATCTCCTACCACAAAAAACAAAAAACCACCCAAAAACAAATTTCAGGTGGTTTCCATATTTAAAGTTTAAAAAATCTAGCTTTCGATCGCTCTTGCTGCACGAGCTTCTCTTCTATCACGCAACCAGTATTTGGTTCTTTTCACTAAATAGAACATTACCGGAACCATCACCAAGGTCAATACCGTGGCATAAGTCAATCCAAATATGATCGTCCAAGCTAGTGGTCCCCAGAAAATCACGTTGTCTCCACCCATAAAAAAGTGCGGATTAAAATCAGTAATCAAGGTAAAGAAGTCAAAGTTCAATCCAATGGCTAACGGAATCAATCCTAAAACTGCCGTTAAAGCGGTCAATAATACCGGACGCAAACGCGATTTTCCAGAGTCAATGATTACTTCTTTTATTTCTTCTAGCGATAAATCGTCGTGGCTATTGAGTTGTTTTTCGTTCACTTTTTTGTCTAATAACAAGACGAAGAAGTCCATTAATACAATACCGTTTTTCACCACAATACCCGCTAGCGATATGATTCCCATCATTGTCATCAGGATTACGAAATCCATATTGGCAATGACATAGCCATAGAAAACACCGCTGAAACTCAAGATTACCGTAAATAAAATCACCATCGTTTTCGACACCGAATTGAATTGCAACACAATAATCAGCGTGATTCCTGCCAAAGCTAAGAATAGCGCATACATCAAGAAACTTTGGTTTTTGCCTTGTTCTTCTTGTACTCCAGAAAAGGAATAGCTAACATTTTTTGGCAAATCATAATGCAATAATTCGGTTTTGATTTGTTTGGTGATTTCATCACCATTAAAACCAGTCAAAACATTAGAATAAATAGTCATTATTCGCTTGTGATTCTTTCTTTTTATCTGATTGTATGTTTTAGTTTTTTCAGTTTGAGAAATCGCAGACACAGGAACTTGAACAATTTGTCCGTTATTCTGGTTTCTAAAAGTCAACGATTGATTGAAAAGAATGTTTTCGTTCTTGCGTTGATCGTCTTGCATACGCATTACGATATTGTAATCGTCATCGCCTTCTTTGTAAGTCGAAATTTCTTGTCCGTAAACTGAACGGCGTAAGGCAAAACCCAATTGTCCTGTAGAAACGCCCATACTTCCAGCATTTACTCTATCGACTTTTACTTCGAGTTCTGGACTATCTCTGTTGATATCAATGCTCAGTTTTTCGATTCCTGGAATATTTTTAGAGTTGATAAAAGTGATCATTTTATCAGCTTCTTTAAGCATCAAATCATAATCTTCTCCTTTTAATTCGATACTAATAGGATACCCTGCTGGCGGACCATTAGAGTCTTTTTCGACCGTAATCGTGGCTCCGGCAATAGCTTTTACTTTGGAACGAATTTCTTCTAATATATCCGAAGTATTTATGCCTTGACGGAATTTGAATTCCGAGAAACTCACCGTTACTTTACCTTTGAATGGCGTTTCCGAAGCGGAACCTGCATCGACATTTGGATTTCCAGCGCCAATTCCCACTTGAGAAACAATAGATTCAGCAAGGAAGTTTTTATCGGTTTTTGGGTCAACATATTTTTGTAAAATCCCAATGATTTGATTTTCAACAAATAAGGTGGCTTTATTGGTTTTTTCTATTGAAGTGCCTTGTGGATATTCGATGTAAGCAATAACTTGATTAGGAATATTGTCTGGGAAAAACAATACTTTTCTTGGAAAAATACCCAATAACACAAAGGAGAAAATCAACATTCCAATAATTGATACTAACGCAATCCAAGAGGTTTTTTTGGTTAGGATTTTGGCTAAAAACACTTTGTATTTCTCTTCCATTCTAGGAAAAAAACTGTGTTGGAAATCCTGTGTCCATTGGTAAAGTCTAAGGAAATACAACCACATTAATCCTGTTGAAATCAACAATAAATGTCCAATTCCTCTTATTAGTTTACTGTCATACGTATATTTAGAACCAATAAAAGCCAAGAATAATCCGAAGGCCAAAAATAGAATGGTATAAAATTTCAAATTCTTTTTTGAAATATTTTTGTCTTCAATATCCATCGAACCACCTGTCATTGCTGCATTGACAACCATTGCCACAAATAATGAAGCGGTAAGAGTCACGGTCAAAGTCATAGGGAAATATTTCATAAATTTACCCATAGTTCCTGGCCATAAGGCAAAAGGCAAGAACGCCATCAAGGTTGTAGCTGTTGAGGAAATTACTGGCCAAGCGATTTCGCCAATACCTCTTTTTGAGGCTTCTATTCTTGGCAATCCTTTTTTCATATTGGCAAAAACGTTGTCGACGACCACAATTCCGTCATCGACCAGCATTCCTAATCCCATTACTAATCCAAAAAGCACCATCGTGTTCAAAGTTAATCCTAAAGCCGAAAGTATGGCAAAAGCGATCATCATAGACAACGGAATTGCCGCTCCAACAAATAGTGAATTTCGCAATCCCATTGTAAACATCAACACAATCATTACCAGAATAATCCCGAAAATAATATGATTCGACAATTCATCAACCTGATGTTCTACACGAGAAGATTGGTCGTTGGTCATTTCGATATTTAGATTTTTTGGCAAATAGGAAGTTTGTGCTTTTTCTATTCGTTCTTTGACCTGTTCAATGGCAGAAATCATATTTTGACCTGCTCTTTTTTTCACGCTAAGCATCACGACTTCATTCCCTTTTTCGCGGGCATAAGTCGTTTTTTCTTTCTCTTTGAAACTTACTTTGGCAATGTCTTTTAGATAAACCGTTCCTCCGTATGATTTTACAATGATATTTTCGAGTTCTTTCGGGTCTTTGATTTCACCTACGATTCGAATGTTGTTTCTAGAACCTTGAGAAACCAAGTTCCCTCCAGAAAGCGTCATATTTTCATATTTAACCGCATTCTGAATTTCGTCGAAAGTCACTTGGGCAGCAGTCATTTTGAAAATATCTACTGCAATTTCGACTTCTTTATCATCGACACCCAGAATGTCCACTTTCTTCACTTCCGAAATTTCTTCTATGTCGTCTTGCAATAATTCTCCGTATTTTTTAAGCTGTTGCGTGGTGTAATTTCCTTGCAAATTGATGTTTAGAATGGGCACTTCTTCAGAAATGTTCAATTCAAAAACATTGGGTTCTACCTTGCTTCCGTTGTCTAGATTTGGCCAATCGGTATCAGCTTTGGCATTATCAACTTTGTCTTTAATTTTTACTTTGGCGGCATCAATTGTAACATTATCATCAAACTCGGCGATAATCATTCCGTAATCTTGAAACGAACTCGAAGTGACTTTCGTAACACCACTTATGTTTTTGATTTCTTTTTCTAATGGTTTTATGACCAATTTCTCTACATCTTCGGCAGAATTTCCAGGAAAAACGGACGAAATATATACTTTGTTTTCGATGATTTCCGGAAAATCCTCACGAGGCATTGTGATATAAGCGTAAACCCCTGTAATTACAATTAGAGCAGTTAAGATGTAAACCGTAACACGATTGTCAACCGCCCAATTTGAAATTGCGAATTTTTTATGATTAATACTGTGCATTTTTTTTAGTTTAGAAATTAAGTTTCATTCCGTCAGAAATCGAGTTTACTCCTTCGGTAACAATTATGTCATCGGCGGATAATCCGCTTAAAATTTCGGTTACATTTCCAGATGATTGCCCCAGTTTTACGATAACTTTCTTAGCAGTTCCTGTTTTTCCGCTTACGTTTATTGCGGTGTAAACAAATTTATTTTTTTCGCCATCTTCTTGAATCACGTTCGTTGGAACCACAACAGCATTTTTACTGATGTAATCTGTGATTTTAAGACTTGCCACTTGGTTTGGTCGTAACAAGTTTTCCGGATTTGGAACGCTAACTTCAATACCAAAACTTCTATTGCTTGGATTTACGAAATTCCCAATTTGGCGAACTCTTCCTTTATATGTTTTACCCAAAGAAGTCAAGAAAACATCCACTTCAGTACCTACTTTTAGTTTGCCAATGTACGTTTCAGGAACCGAGGTCGAAACATACATATTCGATAAATTTACGATTCGCATTAACCCTTGTTGACTTGGCGCAACAACTTGTCCTTTTTCAACAAAAACCTCATCGATAGTTCCAGAAAACGGAGCTCTTACAACTGTTTTAGATAATTGGGCTTTGATTTGTGCAACGCCTCTTTGGGCAGAAATCATTTGGGTTTGTGCTTGTAAATACTGCATTTCTGAACCAATTTTTTGATCCCAAAGATTTTTTTGTCTTTCGAAAGTTGTTTTTGCCAAAGCATATTGATTTTCTAAACTCGCTACTTGTTGACTTAATCCGGCATCGTCAATTCTTCCAAGGACTTGTCCTTTTGAAACTCTTTGACCCGCTTTCACATTCAATGAAACCAGTGTTCCTTGAAATTCAGGTTGAACCAAAATAATCTCTTTAGTATTTACACTTCCTTGAATTTCAAGATAATGACTAAAAACGGTGTCTTTTAACGCTAAAACCGAAACTAATGCTTCTTCTTTTTTCACGTCTAATGTTGCCAAGGCTTCATCAATTTTTGATAAATCTGCTTGAATTAAGGCTTTTTTGGCTTGAAGTGCCGTTACATTTTTCGATTTAATTAAAGAATCAATGTTGGCATTGTCTTCTTTTTTTCCGCAAGAGAAAAGCAGTAACGAAAGGGTTGAGATGAATAATATTTTTTTCATTTTTATTTTGGTTTATGGATGATTATTGTTTGTTGATTATTTTTTCTAAAGCTGCTTTTTTGTTGATTACATCTACCATAGATTGAAGGTATTTTTGTTG
>JAEMQE010000091.1:0-1722 GCA_022758945.1 Lentimicrobium sp.
GCTAAATTGGTATGTTATGCGCATGTTTTTGTTTATTTTTATGCGTATAATTTTTGATTAATGCCATACAAATTTAATTAAAAATCTTACATATCAAAAGGATTGATTGTGTTTTTTAAAGAAGTGCTGCTTACGTGGGTATAAATTTCGGTAGTCTTGCTGCTACTATGACTTGAAAGTTATTGTAACGCATCAATTTCCCTCAACTTAAATCCGTAAATTTGTATCTTATAAAAATAAAATGACACACACTTATACCATCACCGGAATGTCCTGCAACGGCTGTCGTACCAAAGCAGAAAAAGCCCTAAATGCCATTGAAGGAGTTCAAGCCACGGTTTCTTTAGACCCGCCAATCGCAACACTCACAACGGAAAAAAACGTTCCCATTTTTAAATTACAAAAAGCATTATATACCGCCGGAAACTATATTATCAGCGAAACCGATGCTGTATCTGAAAATTCTCTTTACAGTACTCCAATACCCAGCGATATGAATACCGTGGCTTTGCCCGCCAGCGCTTCGGGTAAATATTATTGCCCTATGTTTTGCGAAGGTGAAAAAGTATATGATAAAGCGGGAGATTGTCCCGTTTGCGGAATGGATTTGGTCAAAGCTCCCGATTTAAATGCCAGTAAAGCACAGTACACTTGCCCGATGCATCCCGAAATTGTTCAGGATCAACCCGGTGATTGCCCTATTTGCGGAATGGATTTGATTCCAATGCAACCCATAGAAGAGGAAGAAAATACAGCCTATACTGACTTGTTGCGCAAGATGAAAATTGCGCTTATATTCTCAGTTCCGGTTTTTATTATTTCAATGACTTTAATGTTTCCAGACAATCCCTTAATGAAAATGTTAGGAATGAACGAGTGGAATTGGATTCAATTTATCTTGTCACTTCCCGTGGTTTTTTATGCCGGCTGGATGTTTTTTGTCAGAGCATGGAAATCTATCATCAGTTGGAATCTCAATATGTTTACGCTGATCGGAATCGGAACCGGAATTGCTTTTTTATTCAGCATTGCAGGATTATTATTTCCTGATTATTTTCCAAATGAATTCAAGCATCACGGAGCAGTTTCACTCTATTTTGAAGCCACTGTGGTGATATTAACCTTGGTTTTATTGGGACAATTAATGGAAGCCAAAGCCCACGGACAAACGAATAAAGCTATAAAAGAATTATTGAAACTCGCTCCAACCGAAGCGACATTGGTCGTTTACGGAAAAGACAAAGTTATTTCGATTCACGACATCAAAAAAGGCGATTTATTGCGTGTAAAACCCGGAGAAAAAATCCCGGTGGACGGAAAGATTACTGATGGCGAAAGCTCCATAGACGAAGCAATGATTTCGGGAGAACCTATTCCTGTTGATAAAACTGTTGGTGATTCTGTAATTGCGGGAACGATTAATGGCAACAAATCCTTCGTGATGGTTGCAGAAAAAGTAGGTTCGGAAACCTTGCTTTCGCAAATTGTACAAATGGTGAATGATGCCAGTCGTTCGAGAGCGCCCATTCAGAAATTAGCTGACAGTATTGCTAAATATTTTGTGCCCATCGTGGTTATTATTTCGGCCTTAACCTTTATAGTCTGGTCAAAATTTGGTCCCGAGCCGGCAGTAGTTTATGGTTTCATTAATGCGATTGCCGTTTTGATTATTGCATGTCCGTGTGCTTTGGGATTGGCCACACCCATGTCGGTTATGGTTGG
>JAEMQE010000091.1:1822-7772 GCA_022758945.1 Lentimicrobium sp.
TTATTGCATGTCCGTGTGCTTTGGGATTGGCCACACCCATGTCGGTTATGGTTGGAGTAGGCAAGGGCGCACAATCGGGAGTTTTGATAAAAAATGCCGAAGCTTTGGAAAATATGAACAAAGTAAATGTCTTGATAACAGATAAAACGGGTACGATTACCGTAGGCAAACCTTCGGTAGAAAAAGTATTTTCTTCTAATAATGAAGCCGATAATTTGTTACAAAACATCGCTTCCTTGAATCAATACAGCGAACATCCTTTGGCGCAAGCCGTGGTGAATTATGCCAAAGCCCAAAACGTTTCTTTGGTCGAAGTGAAGGATTTCGAAGCTATTTCCGGGAAAGGTGTCATTGGAACGGTTGCCAACAAAAAAGTCGCTTTGGGAAACCAAAAACTGATGGAGCAAGTCAACGCCAGCATTTCCGAAGATTTAGAATCCAAAATCATTGCCGAACAAAAATTGGGAAAAACAGTCTCTTATATTGCTGTTGATGGAATTGCTGTTGGTTTTGTATCTATTTCCGATAAAATAAAATCCACCAGTGTTGCCGCAATTCAGGAATTGATGCGTCAGGGAATTGAAGTAATCATGATTACCGGCGATAATGAAAATACAGCAAAAGCCGTCGCCGATGCAATGCATTTGACCAGTTTTATTGCCAATTGTTTGCCCGAAGACAAACTCAAGGAAATCAAACGCCTGCAATCCGAAGGAAAAATTGTGGCTATGGCTGGTGACGGCATCAATGATGCTCCGGCTTTGGCGCAAGCCGACATAGGAATAGCGATGGGAACGGGAACTGATGTGGCGATTGAAAGTGCCAAAATCACTTTAGTAAAAGGCGATTTACAAGGTATTGTGAAAGCTAAAAACCTGAGTCACGCTGTGATGCGAAACATCAAACAAAACTTATTTTTTGCTTTTATCTACAATGTATTCGGAATTTCGGTTGCAGCGGGAGTGTTGTATCCTGTTTTTGGAATATTATTATCACCTATGATTGCGGCTGCTGCAATGAGTTTTAGTTCGGTTTCGGTAATAATGAATTCGTTGCGATTGAGGAATTTTAAAATGTAATAATCTATCATTTTAATAATATCTATTTGTCATTTCGACGAAGGAGAAATCTCATTAGGCGCTCCTCGTTATGTGATTTCTCCTTCGTCGAAATGACAAAATCACTTAATTGAGAGAATTAAAAACTTAATTAATCAGTTTAGCCCATTGTTTTTTTACTTCGTTTTAGTCTTTTGTAATGGGTCTGCCTAAGATTTTTATTGCCTGAAATGATGCTGATATTGCCATCGATTTCCAGCATTGCTAATTTCACATCAGTAAAATGTTCGACTCCGTGTTCTCTTATGGCTTCTATTAATTCATCGGAAGTGATGTTTAATTTGCTCAACGCTTTGAAATCCATTTTCCCGTCGTGGATTAGGATTTCTGGTTTTTCCTGCATAAAATTACTGAATTTAGGGAACTGGTACATCAGTTTTTTTAGCACAAAATTGACAATAAAAAGCACTAGGGCAGCTGATAAACCACCCAAAAGAGTGGTATCATTTCCGACCATTGCGTTTTGAACGGAGTTACTTATCAACAAAATCAAAATTACATCGGAAGTATTGAGCTGAGATAATTCTTTTTTTCCAAAAATCCTCAAGGCAATAACCATAAAAAGATATACGGATGCGCTACGGATTATAATATCAAAATAGGGATTCATTTCTAGTTATTTCAGTTTAAAATTCTTTTCGATAGCTACTATCATTTCGCCGGCAATGTCTTTGTTTGTGGCGCCTTCGATACCTTCAAGCCCTGGTGAAGAGTTTACTTCGAGCAATAATGGTCCTTTTGAAGAGCGAATAATATCAACGCCAGCCACTTTTAAATCCATTGCTTTGGCTGCACGAATCGCTATTTTTTTCTCTTCGGATGTTGGTTTTATAACTGAGGCAGTTCCTCCAAGATGAATGTTGGCTCGGAATTCTCCCGGCATTGCTTCTCGTTGGATTGTTGCCACTACTTTTCCGTCAATGACAAATAAGCGCAGGTCTTTTCCGTTGGCTTCTTTAATGAATTCCTGCACCAAAATATTAGCATTCAAACTTTTGAAAGCATTGATAACACTCTCTGCCGCTTTTTTGGTTTCGGCCAAAACGACTCCTTTTCCTTGAGTTCCTTCGAGTAATTTCACGATTAACGGCGGGCCGCCAACCATTTTTATTAAATCATTGGTATCCAAAGGGGAATTAGCAAAGCCAGTTGTAGGAATATCAATGCCACTTTGTAAAAGTAATTGCAAGGAAAATAATTTGTCTCGCGATTGTGTAATAGCCGTGGAAGAATTCAAACAAAAAACATTTAAGGCTTCGAATTGTCTTGTCAAAGCGCAACCATAAAAGGTGATGCTCGGACGAATTCTTGGAATAATGGCATCAAATTTATTCAAGATTATTCCGCCACGATAATGGATTTCGGGTGTTTTAGCATCCAGTTTCATATAGCATTCTTTGATGTTCAAAAAGTGCATTTCGTGACCGCGCATTTCGCCTGCTTCCATAATGCGTTTGTTGCTGTACAATTCCGGATTGCTGGCCAATAGACCGATTCGCAAACCGGAACTTACTTTTACGGAATTTTTATAAACTTCTTTTAAATTATCGATTGTAGGTTGGCCCAAAAGATATTGCTGCTCGGGATCCACCAGCACTCTTCCGCTCATTGCTTCGCGGCCTAATAACATTCGAAAACCCATAGAATCCCGATTCGTCAATGTCATTTCGATAAGCCATTTGCAATTTCCAATTTCCAAATTAGTTTGTATCACAAAACGTTGTTCCCTGAAACCACTGGAACTTTTCACCACTCTTTTGTCAACCAAGGGCGCTTCACAGTGGATAATTGTTTTGACATTATTTTGGATGGGATTGATGTCAAATTTAACCCAGTTTTGACCGTCTTTTATAAATGGAGCAATATTTTTGGCGTGAAGTGCAGAAGTTTTCGCTCCTGAATCAACGCGCGCTTTGATAGCAGGAATTCCTAATTCAGGAAAGGAACACCATTCCTCACTGCCCAGTATAATTTTGGTTTGTAGCATAAATCAATTTTCAAGAATGAATAATTCCGGTGTAAATATATATTGAAAAAAAGAATTATGAATATTAAATTATGATTAAATGTAGGGAAGGTGAGCAACAAAAAAAACCTACTAATTAGTAGGTTTTTCTGCTTTGTTCACTTTAACAACAAGTTCTTGTGAAGTATCATCAAGATCCATAAAAATTTCGTCTCCGGAAGCAATTTTGGAAGTAATAATTTCTTCGGCCAGTGCATCTTCAACATATTTTTGAATGGCTCTTTTTAGCGGTCTTGCACCAAACTGTCTGTCAAAACCTTTTTCTGCAATAAATGCTTTCGCTTTATCGGAAAGTTTTAATTGATAGCCCAATTCTTTGATTCGTTCGTATAATTTTTTCAATTCGATTTCGATAATTAAATCAATATCGTGTTTTTCCAAAGTGTTGAAGACAATCACGTCATCAATTCGATTCAGGAATTCCGGTGCAAAAGTTTTCTTCAAAGCATTTTCGATAATGCTTTTTGAATTATCATCGGCTTGGGCTACTTTGGCAGCAGTTCCAAAACCAACACCTTGTCCAAAATCTTTCAATTGACGAGCACCAACATTCGATGTCATAATGATGATAGTGTTTTTGAAGTCAATTTTTCGTCCCAAACTATCCGTTAAATAACCATCATCCAAAACCTGAAGCAACATATTGAAAACATCAGGATGTGCTTTTTCGATTTCATCCAAAAGTACCACGCAATACGGTTTACGGCGCACTTTTTCGGTTAATTGTCCGCCTTCTTCATAACCTACATATCCCGGAGGTGCTCCGATTAATCTTGAAATGGCAAATTTTTCCATGTATTCGCTCATGTCGATTCGGATTAAAGCGTCTTCAGAATCGAATAATTCTTTGGCTAAAACTTTGGCTAATTGAGTTTTACCGACACCTGTTTGTCCTAAGAAAATGAAGGAACCAATAGGTCGATTAGGATCTTTCAATCCGGCACGATTTCTTTGTATGGCGCGAGAAATTTTTATCACGGCTTCTTTTTGGCCAATCACTTTATTTTCAATAAGTTCAGGTAAAATAGCAAGTTTATTGCTTTCGGTTTGGGCAATACGATTTACGGGAATTCCCGTCATCATTGACACTACATCGGCAACATTATCTTCGGTAACTTGGATTCTGTTGTTTTTAGAATCTTCTTCCCATTTTTCCTGAGCTACTGCCAAATCTTTTTCGATGCGTTTTTCATCATCGCGAAGTTTTGCGGCTTCTTCGTATTTTTGTTTTTTAACTACGGCATTTTTCAATTCCCTAACATCTTCTAATTGTTTTTCCAATTCAAGAATTTGCTCCGGAACATCAATATTGGTGATGTGAACTCGAGAACCCGCTTCGTCCAAAGCATCGATAGCTTTGTCCGGCAAGAAACGCTCAGACATATATCTATTAGTCAACTTCACGCAAGCTTCAATAGCTTCGGGAGTGTAGGTTACGTTGTGGTGATCTTCGTATTTGTCTTTAATATTGTTCAGAATTGTAATGGTTTCTTCAACCGAAGTAGGTTCAATAATTACCTTTTGAAAACGTCTTTCGAGTGCCCCATCTTTTTCAATATATTGGCGGTATTCGTCCAATGTTGTAGCTCCAATACATTGAATATCTCCTCTGGAAAGAGCCGGTTTGAACATATTGGATGCGTCAAGCGAACCTGTTGCTCCTCCAGCTCCAACAATGGTATGAATTTCGTCAATAAAAAGAATGATGTCGTCATTTTTTTCCAATTCATTCATCACAGCTTTCATTCGTTCTTCGAATTGTCCACGGTATTTTGTACCAGCAACAAGACTGGCTAAATCCAGCGTTACCACTCGTTTATTGAACAATATTCGGGAGACTTTCTTTTGAATAATACGCAAAGCCAAACCTTCGGCAATGGCAGATTTTCCCACACCAGGTTCTCCTATCAGCAGTGGATTGTTCTTTTTACGTCGGCTTAAAATTTGCGAAACACGTTCAATTTCTTTTTCGCGTCCCACAACCGGGTCTAATTTTCCTTCTTCGGCCATTTCGGTTAAATCTCTCCCAAAATTATCTAGAACAGGAGTCTTAGATTTTTTGTTGGATTTATTGGCCGGATTGTTAAAGGTTCCTTCTTTTAGACTGTCATCTTGTCCTGAATCCTCATTGTAGGCATCGTTTTTCGGCAAGTTTTCCATAAAATTTTCTTCAGATGGTGTCATATTTAAATACTGTTCTTTGGCTACATCATAATCAATATTGAGTTTATTGAGTAGCTTGGTTGTTGGATCATTTTCGTTTCTTAAGATGCACAATAATAAATGTGCTGTACTGATTGAGGTGCTGTGAAACACTTTTGCTTCTAGAAAAGTGGTTTTCAATGCCCGCTCTGCCTGTCTTGTAAGGTGAAGATTTTTCTTTTCAATGTTGGTATCCATATTGGGACTTGCCGGACTTAGAATCTCCACTTTCCTGCGTAAAAGGTCTAAGTCTACAGATAAATTATTTAATATATTTATTGCTTTGCCGTTACCGTCTCTCAAAATGCCAAGCATAAGATGCTCGGTTCCAATAAAATCGTGTCCCAAACGCAAGGCTTCTTCTTTGCTATAAGTTATAACGTCTTTTACTCTTGGTGAAAAATTATCATCCATATTATGTTGTATTGCTAATGTAAATTTAGTGAATTACTGTTTGAAAAACAAAAATCATACCTCTTAAGAAGTTATGTCAGCTAATTGACAAAAAAAACAACAAAAAAACGTTAAATCTTACTTAATTTATTAACTAAAAATATACTGTAATTTGTTAATAAATAATTGAAATAAGTACGTAATTGTTTTT
>JAEMQE010000267.1 GCA_022758945.1 Lentimicrobium sp.
CATAATTAAGTATATTAAAAATTATTAACTATTTAATTTTTTAAAATGTTAATAACGATTTTATCAAAAAAAGTCTCGTCTCAGTTAATTGTTGACTTTAGAATGATTTCATTTTAATCTTTTTTAAAATCACCACTATCAACATCGTTTAAAAATTTAATTAAGCCCGGAAAATAATGCTCCTGATCGTCGTATTGTGAACAGTGACTTCCGTTGGGACAGAATAAAAACCTCCCGTTTTGAACTTCTTTTGAAATCCATTTCATATGTTCCGGATCCATAGTGTCATATTTTGCACCAATAGTAAGCGTTGGAACCGTTAGTGTTTTAAGTCTGCCTGTAACATCCCAATTTTTTAAAGTAGCGTTTCCGGTCATTCCAAATTCACTTTGTCCCTGCATATAGACATAAACATTTGGGTTTAAATGTTTGAAAGCTCGAGTTACAGATTCAGGCCATTCTTCTAATGGTTTTCGAAGGAGGTGCTGGGTATAATAATATTTAAAAAGTAATTCCTCATATTTTGGATTGGCAAAATCATTGTTTTTCTCCATATCCTGAATTTGTTTCAAAATTTTCGGATCCATTTGTGGTCCAAGCACTTCTTGGGCATATTTATTATAGGCCGGAGCGCTTGCCATCATATTGGCAATGATTAACCCCTTTAAGTTTTTCTGGTATTTCAAGGCGTATTCCATTGCGAGAATTCCACCCCAAGATTGCCCTAATAAATAAAAATTGGTATTGTCTAATTTCAATGCTTTTCGGACTTGCTCCACTTCTTCAACGAAACGTTCGGTAGTCCATAAGCGATTGTCATTGGGTTGGTCGCTGTAATAAGAACCTAATTGGTCATAATAAATATATTCAATACTTTCTTGCGGAAAATAACCGTCAAAACATTCGAAAAATTCGTGAGTTCCTCCAGGACCACCGTGAAGCAGCAGCACCTTTATTTTGGGATTATTTCCAACGGTTTTTGTCCAAACTTTGAACTTACCAATTGGAGTTGTAATAGGAATCATTTTTATGCCTCCCGTAAACTGATCGTCCCGTTTGGAGAAGTCCAGGTAATTTGCTTTTATTGCATCTTCCGGATTTTGTTTACATCCGTTAAATAAAAAAAAGCTCACTAATGAAACAATTAAACTTTTGATTTTCATAATTTTATATTTATAGATTGAATATAAAATTACACTTTTTTTTGTAATTGTTTTACTATTGAAAATCTAATTGTAAATTTTATGGAACAAATCAATGTATTTTTCCATCACTATTTTTCGTTTCAGTTTTAGAGTAGGAGTGAGGTGACCTCCAGCAATAGACCAAACATCGGGTGTAAGTTCGAAGCGTTTTATTTTTTCCCAATTTCCAAATTTTTCGTTCAAATTATCTACTTCTTCTTGAATGCGTTCGATTACTTTTGGGTTAGAAATAATTTCTTCATTGGTTGTTCCCACTTGAATTCCATGTAACTTCCCCCATGTTTTTAAATATTCGAAATTTGGCTGAATAAAAGCAGCAGGCATTTTTTGTCCATCTCCAATAACCATAATTTGTTCAATAAAACGCGATTGTTTCATTGCATTTTCTAATAATTGAGGCGAAATATATTTACCGCCTGATGTTTTAAACATTTCTTTCTTTCTATCTGTAATTCTAAGGAAACCCTCGCTATCAATTTCACCAATATCACCCGTGTGAAAATATCCGTTTACCAAAGCTTGTTTTGTTAATTCTTCATCTTTATAATAACCAAGCATTATATTGGGGCCTTTGCAAAGTATTTCTCCGTCTTCGGCAATTTTCACTTCTACATTATCTATTAATTTTCCAACAGTACCCACTTTGAAACCGTGATTTCTTATATCATTTACCGCAATCACTGGAGAGGTTTCTGTCAATCCATAACCCTCCATAACCGGCATTTCTGCAGCAGCAAAAACTCTAGCAAGCCTAGGTTGCAATGCAGCACTTCCAGAAACCATTAAATCTAAATTGCCGCCTAAACCTGCTTTCCATTTGCTGAAAATAAGTTTTCGTGCAAGTTTCAATTGCGTTTCATACCAAAAACCATTGGCCCCGTAGGGTTCATATCTAAGGCCTAAATTTATTGCCCAAAAGAATAATATTCTTTTAAGGCCTTTGAGTTCCAATCCCTTAGAATAGATTTTATCATAAACTTTTTCAATAAGTCTTGGGACAGCTGTCATTACATCAGGTTTTACTTCTTTGATGTTGTCACTAATTTTGTCGATTGATTCCCCAAAATATACTGAAACTCCGTAATATTGATACAAATACAATATCATTCGTTCGAAAATATGACAAACAGGTAAGAAGCTCATAGCTCGACTTTTACCTGCCGAAAAGGGAATTCTTGGAGCACTTCCTAACACGTTTGATACAATATTATTATGAGAAAGCATTACACCTTTTGGTTTTCCAGTTGTCCCAGAAGTATAAATAATAGTGGCTAAATCTTCTGATTTTACTTGATTTTTTCTATCATCGACCACATCTTGATTGCTTTGGTCTTCGCCAAGGACAAGCAATTCTTTCCAATTTTTGCAACCATCAATTTCATTAAAGGAAAATACTTCTTTTAGATTTGGAACATTTTGTTTGATTAAATTTACTTTTCGCAGTACTTCATCATCCGAGACAAAACAGTAAATTGCACCAGAATGATTTAATATGTATTCATAATCATCTTCGGAAATCGTGGGATATATTGGAACATTTTGTGCACCAGTTTGCAAAATTCCAATGTCCATAATGCTCCATTCGGTTCTATTATTGGTTGAAATTAAAGCAATTTTATCCTCTTTTTGGACTCCCATTCGCAATAATGCTCTCGAAATAGTATTGGCTTTTGCAATATATTCTTCGGTCGAAGTTTTTACCCAAACACCGTTATACTTAGTTACCAAAGCGTCTGGAATGTTATAATGCTCTAATTGAAAATATGGAAAATCAAATAATCGGGTGATTTCTGTCATTTTGGAATGTATTAATTTATTGCAAATTAGTAAAAAACTATGATTTATATACTTTTTCTATAAAAAAGGAGCTAAAATAGTTCAACTCCTTAAAATTTTATGAAAATTGATAGAATTATTTTTTTTCAATCCACAACCTGGCATTTACAAAAGCTTCGTGCCAAGGAGAAACTTCGTCGTTTCTATCTTTTGGATAATGTGCCCAGTTCCATTGGAAAGTCGAACGCTCAATGTGCGGCATCATTACCAAATGACGACCTGTGGTATCACAAAGCATTGCCGTGTTGTAGTCGGAACCATTTGGATTCGCTGGATAACTATCGTAACCGTATTTCCCAACGATGTTGTAGTTTTCTTCACCCATTGGCAAATGGAATTTTCCTTCACCGTGCGAAACCCAAACTCCCAAAGTGCTTCCTGCCAATGTCGATAACATCACCGATTTGTTTTCCTGAATCGTTACCGAGGTGAAAATACTTTCGTGTTTGTGGCTGTTATTATGAAGCATTTTTCCGTGAACTTCGTGCTCTGGATTTATTTTCTCCAATTCCATTAACAATTGACAACCATTACAGATTCCAACTGATAAAGTATCATCTCTTTTCAAGAAATTGTCTAAAGCAGTTTTGGCTTTTTCATTGTATAAAAACGCTCCAGCCCAACCTTTGGCAGAACCTAAAACATCGGAATTGGAGAATCCACCAACAGCTCCAATGAACTGAATGTCTTCTAGATTTTCACGTCCCGAAATTAAATCCGTCATATGAACGTCTTTGACATCAAAACCGGCCAAGTACATTGCATTCGCCATTTCACGTTCGGAATTACTTCCTTTTTCACGAATGATGGCAGCTTTTGGACGAGGTTTTGAGTCATCAATGATAGGTGCTTTTCCCGTAAAATGTACAGGAAAAGTATAGTTTAATGCTTGGTTTTTGTAATTATCGAAACGGGCTTTTGCAGTTCCGTTTTTGGCTTGTTTTTGATCTAACAAGAAAGAAGTTTTAAACCAAATGTCTCTGTATTTTGCAATATCCAAATTATAAGCTCCAAATTCCAAAGTGCCATTAGCGACCACTTTTCCAAGTTTAAAAAATTCTATTTTATTTGAGTTTAATTTACTTTCGAAAACAGCATCCTCTTTAGCCTGAATTACAACGCCTATATTTTCGGAGAATAAAATTTTAACCAAATCTTTTTCTGTAAAAGCATCCAATGAAATTACCATTCCAGCTTCCGCGAAGTTGCTAGTTCCCCCTTCTGGGGCGAGGGGGCTAAAACACATTTCTAATAAAGTGGTAATCAAACCACCACTTCCGATATCGTGACCCGCTATAATTTGATTGTCTAAAATCAATCCTTGTAAAGTATTGAACGCATTTTTGAAGAAAGCAGCATTCTTAATAGTTGGCGCTTCATTACCAATACTGTTTAAAGTTTGTGCCAATGAAGAACCTCCTAATTTGTATTCATCCTGAGACAAATTGATATAATAAATAGAACCACCGTCTTTTTGCAAAACAGGTTCTACTACTTTTCGAATATCGGTACAGTTTCCTCCAGCCGAAATAATGACCGTTCCCGGCGCAATCACTTCGTCATTTGGATATTTTTGTTTCATCGAAAGTGAATCTTTCCCAGTTGGAATATTAATGTCCAATTCGATTGCAAAGTCAGAACAAGCTTCAACGGCAGCGTACAAACGAGCATCTTCTCCTTCGTTTTTACAAGCCCACATCCAGTTGGCCGACAATGAAATTCCTTTAATTCCGTCTTTGATTGGAGCCCAAACAATATTCGATAAGGATTCCCCAATGGCGGTTCTTGTTCCTGCAACAGGGTCAATAAAGGAGGCAATAGGAGAGTGCCCAATTGAGGTCGCAATTCCTTCTTTTCCTAAATAATCCAAAGCAACTACACCACAATTGTTCAAGGGCAATTGCAAAGGTCCGGCACATTGTTGTTTGGCTACTTTTCCGCCCACACAACGGTCCACTTTGTTGGTCAACCAGTCTTTGCAGGCAACGGCTTCCAGTTGTAATACTTGTTCCAAATAAGTAGAAATATTTTTTACATCATATTCTAATGCTGGATAGTTGTAATTGATGGTTTTGTCCGTCATTATCGTTTTTGGCGAACTTCCGAAGAAATCTTCCAAAGCATAATCCATTGGTTTTAATCCCGTAGTTTTAGACTCGAAAGTAAAACGATGATTGGCTGTAACATCACCTACTTGGTACATTGGTGAACGTTCCCGGTCTGCAATTTTTTGAAGTAAATCAATGGCTGCCTTTCCAATAACCAATCCCATTCTTTCTTGAGATTCGTTGCCAATAATTTCTTTTGCGGAAAGGGTTGGGTCTCCTACAGGCAATTTATCCAAATCAATCAATCCGCCAGTTTCTTCCACTAATTCCGAAAGACAGTTCAAATGTCCGCCCGCTCCGTGATCGTGAATCGAAACGATTGGATTATGGTCGCTTTCCACCAAACCACGAATGGCGTTGGCAGCACGTTTTTGCATTTCAGGGTTCGAACGTTGAACGGCATTCAACTCGATTCCGGAACTCATTGCTCCAGTATCAGCAGAAGAAACCGCAGCACCACCCATTCCGATTCTATAATTTTCTCCACCAAGAATTACGATTTTGTCGCCTTCTTGAGGTTTGTGTTTTATGGCTTGATCCAGTTTTCCGTAACCAATTCCTCCCGCTTGCATAATTACTTTGTCGTAGCCTAATTTGCGATTGTTTTCTTGGTGTTCGAATGTCAAAACCGAACCAGTAATCAACGGTTGCCCGAATTTATTTCCAAAATCAGAAGCTCCATTCGAAGCTTTGATTAAAATATCGATTGGCGTTTGATACAACCATTTTCTTTCTTCCATTCCTTTTTCACAAGGCTTGCCCTGAGCGGAGTCGAACGGGTCTTGTAAACGAGAATACGAAGTCATATAAACTGCTGTTCCAGCCATTGGCAACGAACCTTGTCCTCCTGCTAATCTATCTCTAATTTCTCCTCCAGAACCAGTTGCGGCTCCGTTAAAAGGCTCCACGGTGGTTGGAAAATTGTGTGTTTCTGCTTTTAAGGAAATTACGGAATCAAATTCTTTTATTTCGTAAAAATCAGGTTTGTCAGCGGTTTTAGGAGCAAATTGTTGCACTCTTGGCCCTTTTACAAAGGCTACGTTGTCTTTGTATGCCGAAACTATATCATTAGGGTTTTCCTGTGATGTTTTTTTGATTAATTTGAAAAGAGACGTTTCTTTTTCAACCCCATCAATAACAAAAGTTCCATTGAAAATCTTGTGACGACAGTGCTCTGAATTGGCTTGCGAAAAAGCGAAAATCTCGGAATCCGTTAATTTTCGTCCTAATTTAGTGGCCAAATTATCTAAATAATCTACTTCTTCACCACTCAATGACAGACCTTCTGATTTGTTGTAGGCAGCAATATCGTCAATGTTTAGAATGGCTTCGGGTTGAATATGAATCGTAAAAATATCTTGATTCAACTCGGTATATTTTTGCGAAAGCATTGGATCGAAATCAAAAGAATCGTCCGTAGCTTTATGAAATTCTTCTATTCGAATGATTCCGGAAATCCCCATATTTTGGGTAATCTCCACAGCATTAGTGCTCCAAGGCGTAATCATTGTGGCTCGAGGGCCAACAAAAAAATCCGATAATACGGATTTTTTTATTTTATGAGAATCAGCAAAAAGCCAATTGAGTTTTGAAATATCTTCGGTCGAGATTTCGATTTGCGTCTGAACTGCATATACCGTTTTGCTTTGGTTTTCAAAGAAATGAATCATTGTAATGGGGAAGTTAGTGTTGTTTTGGATGCAAATTTAATCAATTAAGATTAAAAAAAAAGCGGCAAATTTGCCGCTTTAGAATTAGTTGATGATAATCTTTTCTGTTCTGGATTTAGAATCTTTGGTAACTTTAATGATGTAAGTTCCTTTTTGAAGATTGTTAACAGCTATAGTGTTGCTTTGTATATTCTTTTTTTCAAATACTTTTTGCCCCAATAAAGAGATAATTTCTACAGAATTCATCGCATTGGAATCATCGAAAATAACATTAAAATTTCCTTGAGATGGATTTGGATAAATTTTGAATTCTTTTTGGCTTAAAGTTTCCAATCCTAAACCTGAGTAACACGTCCAAGAAAGGTCATCAAAAGCCACACGATTTGATGTATTGCTATTGTCTGTGAAACTAATGATTACATCTCCAGCTAGATTTATATTTGGGATCGTTGTAGTTGTAACAGTCGAACTATAGGGTACAGACCCAACAACATTTCCGTTTACCCGAAGATTAAAAGTTCCGCTGGTTCCTGAAAATTTTAATTGTGTGGTTACCGTTAAATTTCCAATTCCGTTTGAAGATATTGTAGCCGAAATAGAACCATTTTTTACGCAAATCGCTCTATTTGTAATGGTTTGATCAGTACGAGCATCCGTGGCAGTCCAATCTAATCCTGAATCACCTGTCCAAGTTCTAGTTGCATAACTTGTGGAGTTGGTTGGTTGGTATTCAAAACTTTCCGTAGCGCAAGAACTTGACAAAGCATTGGTAACACCGATAACGGTATTACTAGCAGTTGAGGAATTTCCAGCAGCATCTTTGGCAATTACATAAAAATTATAAGAAGTTGCTGGTGTTAATCCATTCACTATCGCATTTGTTCCAGCTACTGATGATTTGAG
>JAEMQE010000157.1 GCA_022758945.1 Lentimicrobium sp.
TGGCAAGCCAATAGTCGAAAAAGTGATTTTCGCTCCTGAATTCACCGAAAAAATCTATTTTGTTTATCTGGACAAAAAACAAAGCAGCAAAGCTTCCATCGCTTCTTATTATAACAACAAAAACAAAGATTTAGCCGATGATATTGTAGAAAACAACAAAATCACTTCAGCTGTATTCAACGCAAAAACCCTTAAGGAATTTGCTCTGGCATTAGAAAGACACGAAGCCGAAATGAGTTCTATTCTAGAAATGCAGACCGTGAAAGAATCCTTGTTTTCTGATTTTAATGGGGTTGTAAAAAGCCTTGGCGCTTGGGGCGGTGATTTTGTTTTGGTCGTTTCAGAAGAAAATCCCAGTGATTATTTCGAAGAAAAAGGGTTTCGAATAATACTTCCTTATAAAGAAATGATTCTGTAATCTCATTTAGTTTTTGAATTTAACAGAAAAACTCAAGTTATTCATTTCAACCAGCGGGAGACCCAAGTGATAACGAACAGACGAAGTAAATAAAGAGCAACTAATGTGACCTCTCCTTTCGTCGAGGTGACAAGTTCATAGAACGCTAATTCCTTATCACGAAATGATTCTGTAAAAACAAAAAATCCCGATTGCTCGGGATTTTTGTTCTTTATTAAAACTTCAATTTAGTAATTGAATTCTTTTCTGTTGTCTTTAATTTTAGCGATGTCTTTTAAAGCAGGAATCACTCTGTTGAAATCTCCAGCGCTTTGAGCTTTTAATTTAGACACATAAGCCGTATGAACTTTCAAGACCGGTGCTTTAACAACACTTAAGTTTTTTACCACATAAACTCCAGTGTTTCCTTCAATCGGAGCAGAAAGTTGGTTCGCTGCCAATGCAAATGCATTTCCTACCACTTTAGGTTCCTGACCCACACCACCTGTTAAAACCGGATTTTCCATTGTTACATCAGTTGCTTGTTGTACCGGAGCACCAGTAGCTTTTGCAATAGCTTCTAATGAAGTTCCTGTCATTTTAACTTTGATCAATTCCGCTTTTTTCTTGTTTTTAAGAATTGGTTCAACATAAGAACGAACCATATCAACAGGCATCAATCCTTCTTTGTTTACTTTAGTCACTTTTGCAATTACGTGACCTAAATTAGCCACTTCAAATCTTTTTACAGCACCAAGATCTGTTCCGCTTTCAAATGCCCATCTTACGATATTTCTTTGGTTGCCTAATGGTCCAAATGCTTCGTCCATTACTTTAACCGTTACCGGAGCTGCGATTGTCAGTTTCATTGCTGCAGCCGCTTTATCAAAATCTTTTTCTGTTGCATCGATTTCAAATTTGGTCGCTTCTGTAAATACTTTGTCTGAAGTTGCTTCTGAAGCTTCAATTTTTTGAGCTATAGTTGCTAAACGAATTCCATCTTGTTTATCCGTTACTTTGATGATATGAAAACCGAAAGGAGTTTCAACCAATCCAATTTTTCCAACCGGATTACTGAAAACAAAATCATTAAATGGTTTCACCATTTGGTTTGGACCAAAATAACCCAAATCCCCACCTTGTTGTGCTGATTGGTCATCAGAATTGGTGAAAGCCAACATCATGAAACTATCTGGATTGGCATTTACCTGAGCTAAAAGAGCTTCTGCTTTGGCTTTTGCCTGTTCTTTTGTTCTTTTTTCTTTTTGGTTTGGAACCTGAGTTCCTTCATAGCTAATCAGGATGTGACTTGCTTTTGCATTCACTCCTACTTTTCTACCCATTGATTTAGAAAGGCAATAGTATTTTCCAAAAACATAAGGTCCATAAATTTCACCCGGAGCCAAGTTGTATAATTTATCAGCATCAACAGCCGGTAAATCTTTTTTGGCAACATAAGTTGAATCGTAAGGAACATCTGAATTTGAATTCACAAATTCGATAGTATTTGTAGCTGCTTTAAATCCTGGCAAAGTATCATTTTTCTTTGTAGTTGCATTATAAACTACACTTCCTGACAACAAACCTGTTATTTTAGCTTTCACTTCGGCTTCGTCTTCCGGAGAAGCTTTGTCTTCAATCAAAACATATTTTAATTCACGAGATTCGTCTGCTTTGTATTTTTTCTCATTCTTTTTCATGAAAGTAACAATCTCATCGTCAGAAACTTTTACTTCGCTGTCTTTGATGGTAGAATATAATCCGGCAACATAAGCAAAGTTCACTTTGTTGGCTTCCATTTCATATTTCAATTTTCCTTCGCTTTCAGTCGTAAAGGTTCCCGCTTTTACCAAAGTAGCATAGATTTGATATTTTGCATTAAGCTCCGCATCTTTCTCTCTGTCTTTTAAATATTGAGCCTGTTCCGGATTTGATTTGAAATATTCTCTGAATTTTGCTTCATCAAAAACTCCGGCTGAATTCAAAAATATTGGGTTTTTTCCAATGTTTTGATCCGATTTCAATACTTCCATTATGTGTTTTGGACCTACTCTCAATCCTAGTTTTTCAAATTCAGTAGTTAACAAAGCAACAGAAACTTCTTGGTCCCAAACTCTGTTTGCCGCAGCTGTTGAAGTAACGCCTTGTTGGCTTTTTTCAAGATTACTTACTTTTACTCTAAATTCTTCAAATGGAATGTCTTTTCCATTGATGCTTCCCACATCTTTTGAACTTTTACCAAAATTTCCCTTCTTAAAAAGATCTCCTGCTATAAATGCAAATAATGCTAGTGCAATAACTACTATCATTAAAGCGGAACGTTGTCTAATTTTTGCTAAAACTGCCATTTTTATGTTATTAATTTTTATATTCAGTCTGCGAAAATACAATTATCTAATTAATAATTATACTAGTCGCGCTATAATTTACAAGAAATTTTGATTTCCCAAAAAAAATCAATCTTTTATTGTCATTTTGACCAATTCGATTTTCTTATTTGTGGCTTCTTCGATAATAAAATGGTAGATTCCAATGGTGATTACATCGCCTTTCTGAGGGATTTCTTTGGTGGAATCTACAATGAAACCGCCCAGTGTTCCGTAAGAATCACTTTCGGGAATATTGAGTTTGTAGCTTTGGTTCAAATACTCCACATCCAATCGGGCCGAAAAAACATAAACGCCGTCTCCCAGTTCTTTTTCAGTCAATTCTTCGTCAGAATCGTGTTCGTCTTCAATTTCGCCAAAAAGCTCTTCGACAATGTCTTCAATGGTAATAATTCCGGATGTTCCGCCATATTCATCCAGTACAACGGCCACGCTTTTTCGTTTTTTGGTAAGCAAATCCATGGCATCTTTAATGTAAATTGTTTCGGGAACAAATTCTACCGAAATTACAATCGATTTGATGTTTTTGGGCTTTTTGAACAAATCAAAGGAATGTACGTAACCAATGATGTCATCGAGCGAATTTTGATACACCACAATCTTAGAATAGCCGGTTTCGATAAACAAATCTTTCAATTCCTTAACAGAATCAAATAAATCGATTGCAACAATTTCGGTTCTGGGACTCATAATATCTCGGGCTTTCACTCCTGAGAAGTCCAGCGCATTTTGAAACATTTGAATTTCAGAATCCATTTCTTCGTTATCTTCCACAGTGCTCATTTGTTCGGTAATGTAATTCCCCAATTCTGCTTTACTAAAATAAAGTGGTATCTGATCGCCTTCGGTTTTGAAGAATTTTATCAGCACAAAATCAGAAACCCAGATAAAAAAGGAGGAAATGTAATAAAACAACAAATAAAAAACATAGGCCGGAAGCGCGAAAAACTTCATTAATGAATTGGCATAAATTTGGAAGAAAACTTTAGGCAAAAACTCGGCGGTAACCAAAACAATTATGGTTGATATTAGTGTTTGAATCAACAAACTCAAAAATTCGGAAAAATGAAAACTCAACAAATCTATCCAACGCATCAATAAATCGCCCATAAAAAAACCATAAACCACTAAGGCAATATTGTTTCCAATGAGCATGGCTGCAATAAATTTTGAAGGCTTTTCGGTAAGTCTTGTGAGGATGTTAGAGATGAAACTGTCCTGTTTTTTTTCTATTTCGAGGTAAATTTTATTGGAGGAAATAAAGGCTATTTCCATTCCTGAGAAAAAGGCACATAGTATTAGACACAGTATTATAATACTAATTTCCATAATCAGGGTTTTTTATTTCGGTCTTCGAGTTTCTTTGCAAATCTTCTTCTGAAGAAAAACATGAATATGGCCAATCCTCCAATGAAAAGACTAATTTTTGGTGTTGCAGCTGGATCATTCCATTTGGCAATCCCATCATAAAGAAAAGCGGCTCCAAGAATAAGATAAAGGTATGGTGTGTATTTTAAGTATTGCATAATTTGAATGTGAATTTATTCATTTGACTCAAGCTCTCCGGCAATTCTTTGTGAATTAATAATTTTGAAATCTTTACTGAAATCAATTCCCTGTCCGCTTGAAACTCCTTTCGGGTCTGTAAATTTAAAACTTTTTTCGGTAAAAAACCATTCGTTTTTCTGATCAAAATACAATTGTTGGGTTTCGAGTACTTGTCCGTCCTGCGAAGTGATTTTCACATTTCCTTTCAAATCAATAAGATTTGTCAGTTTGTAAGAAGTGGCATAATCTGATTTTACATACGTCTTTTTGCCATTTTTGTCATATAAAGTAACGTCAATGCCTTTTGGAAATTCTGTAAAAGGAAAATCAACACTGGCATATTCCAACATTTTTGGGCTCATCAAAATGACTTGTATGCGCCCTGAATCCGTATATTTTAAATTAATTTTTTCAGCTTCACCACTTGGGACAAACTCGGTGAAATTACTTTTTTGGACTTCCTTAAAATTACTTTCACACCCAAAAAACAGTGTCACGGCAAGAACCGTGACAAGTGGAAGGATTCGGTATTTTTTTAGTAAAGTCATTTGCTGAACTTGACAAAGTTAAGATGTAATTACAAAAACTGGTTTTGAATATTAATGGAATTTACTTCTTACAAACCATTTATCATTAAGCGAAACCCCTATGTTTATGTTGAAATAATTTTCCTGAACCAAATTATTCGATGTAGTTCCTTTTTTTCCGAATTCGAAACCTAGGTTTACATTAGATAAAGAGCCTGTTATTGGCAATCCCAATCCAAAGGTCATCCCAACATCGTTTATCGAGGTAGAATTAACCACTAATCCTGTTTTCTCGTATTTAAAACCACCTCTGTACGTGATTCTTTTAGCATACCCTACAAAAGGATTTGAGTTAGGAGTGTAATATCCTCCAAAACTATATTTTTGATATTTTTCATAGGTTACATTGTCCAAGGTATTGTAACTATTGTATAATTTTCCAACATCCTGAAAGGAAATTTCAGATCCAAAAAACCATTTTTTGGAATCTCCAATTCCCGCGCCAAAAGTCCACTTTTGAGGTAAATTTAAATCGGTTTTGGTAATCACAGGATCTAAAGAATCAACCCCTTGTACATCATAATTTGAATCAAAAGTCACTGTGCCAATAGTTCTGGTATTATTAGACCCCAAATTACTTTTTGGAGTATAATATAAACTACTGAAAATAGTCATTTTTTTATTGATTTTGGCCTGGTACATCATTCCAATGTTAAAATTGACACCCGACAAATCATTAACATTCAATTCACGAGATCCAATTGGAACAAAAGGAACGAACTCTAAACTATTAGTTTGTATTTTCCCAAAATTATAATAGGCATTGGCTCCAATACTTAAATTCGGCATTATTCTATATCCTGCTCCAAGGAAAACCCTGTTCAAACCGCCCCAACCATTAAAACGTTTATTGTTTTGGGAACCGTCTAAAGAAACGTTTTCAATTCTATAACCCACTGAGGAGTATGGTAATATCCCAAAAGCTGCTCCAAATTTTCCTAAAGGCACACCTAAAGCTAAATAATCAAATGTATTTCTTTGAGTAGATGCTGATGAAGTACCTGATTTTTGTTTTGTGCGATTATTACTTCCTGCAAGGGTAAAAGCAGTCCATTTTAAATTTGCATACCCTGCAGGATTTTGTAAATTAATATGTGTACTATCCGGAGCTATTGATAATCCAGCCATAGAGCGACTTTCAACCGACCCATTAAATCTGGATTCTCCAATTCCATAAAAAGAATAAGGTGAAGAAGTGCCCTCTTGGGAAAAAGAAACTAATGACAAAAATAAACAAGCGCTTATTAAAATTTTATTAATCATTTTTGATTTTATATTGAAATGTTTGGTTCAAACTTTCGAGAAGGAAATTTGAATTGGCAAATATGGTATTTTTTAATCGTTTAGCCAAAAATTCTGTGTCTCCACCCGTTAAAATTATTATAAAGTTTGAATATTGTGCTTTATATTGATTAATGAACCCATCTATTTCACAAATCAAGCCATTTACCACACCCGAATGAATGGATTCTGAGGTTGATTTGCCTGTAAAATGTTTGGGGTTTTCCAAAGTCAGCAAGGGTAGTTTTGCCGTATAATTATGTAAGGCTTCGTATCTTAATCGCAATCCCGGAGAAATAGCTCCGCCAAGATAATTGTCATTCTCGTCGATAAAATCATAGGTTACACATGTTCCTGCATCAATTACCAACCTGTTCTGATGCGGAAACTGGAGCGTTGCACCTGCGGCAAGCACCATTCTATCAATTCCTAAGGTTTTTGGTGTTTCATAACCATTAACAAACGGAAATGCGTCTTTATGCGAAACAAAATGAATGTTTATAGCGCTTTCAAAGTTGGAAAAAGCCTGTTTTTCGATATCTGAAACGGAGGCAACGACTAAATGAGAGCCGTTTTTGTATTTATTTAAAATATTTTGAATGCTTTTTTCGAGCTCTGTTTTCAGAAAAACAAAGGTTTCTAAAAGAGTACTTCCCTCAAATACAGCGGCTTTAATTCTGGTATTCCCAACATCGACAGCTAGAATCATAATTTATATTTAAGACTGCGAAGTTACGAATAGATTTTTTTTAATAATTGTTTTGTATAAATTAAAAATCATTCTATATTTGCACCCGCAAACAAGTTCAGCGAACTCCTATTAAAATAAGAGTTCAGTGAGATATTAGCGAGGTACCTTAGCTCAGATGGTAGAGCAATGGACTGAAAATCCATGTGTCCCTGGTTCGATCCCTGGAGGTACCACTTTAAAAATCCGTAATAACACTGTTAATCAGTTAGTTGCGGATTTTTTATTTTTATTACTTCACCACTTTTGTAATTTGAAGGGATCCTTAGAAGTTTAACTGACGGGATACCACTTGAAGATATTACATCTGTCACTTTTATTTCAAGAGTTAGAGGATTGTAGGCTTATTGAGTTCGTAAGCTGATCAAACATTATTAAAAAAAAGCCTAAAAACTTAAAAACATTTTTTTAATTAAAGCTATACCTTTAAAATAAATTTGTTTTATTCAAGTTATAGCTTTAAATTGTTATGTCAACTATTTCATTTTTAATATACAGATTTGGTAAAAATTTAGATTTAATTCTAAACTGACTTCGTTTTTTTATTTGTGGTTTTGTTGAAGCATTTTCCATTTTAATCCCAGGATCATAATATATATTTCCTTGAGCCATTTGAGATAAGAATAGTTGAAAATCTGTTCCTGTACCTAAAATTATATTATTACTATATTTGTATTTTCTCCCTTCATTATTTAAAGAAAGTGATGGAACATAGCAAGCTTGATTATGT
>JAEMQE010000204.1 GCA_022758945.1 Lentimicrobium sp.
TCTCTGGAACTTTCTGTAGCATCGGGTCAATTCCTGGAATGTTAGAAAAAACCATTACTGTAAACGGAGTTGCAAAAGCTTTCGCAATGACAGGATGGAGAATTGGCTATATTGGTGGACCAGAATTCATCGCAAAAGCCTGTACAAAAATACAAGGACAAGTAACTTCAGGGGCAAATTCAATCGCGCAACGTGCCACGATTACTGCTGTAGATGCTGATCCAAGCGTTCTTCACGAAATGGTTGCCGCTTTCAAAAGCCGTAGAGATTTAGTGGTGGGATTGCTTCAAGATATTCCTGGAATCAAAATCAACGTTCCTGAAGGCGCATTTTATGTGTTCCCAGACGTTTCGTCTTTCTTCGGAAAAACATTGAAAGGAACATTCATCAAAGATGCCAACGATTTCTCAATGTATCTTTTGGGCGAAGCCAATGTTGCCACTGTAACCGGTGACGCTTTTGGAAACCCAAATTGCATCCGTTTTTCTTATGCAACCAGCGAAGATTTATTGACGGAAGCATTAAGAAGAATTAAAGCAGCAGTAGCATAACTAATTCAGAGTATAAAACATAAAGCCTCAAGAAATTCTTGAGGCTTTTTTTGTTATATTTGGTCTTGCCCACAAAGACAAAAAGTAACAATCTGAACAAATGAATCTAATTCTTGAAAACATAAGCAAACACATTGCTCTTTCTCCGCAAGAGCAGGAACACTTTTTGTCTAAAACAGAAACCCGTCATTACAAAGCAAAAACCATTTTACTCAATGCTGGTGAAGTTTACAAGAATTCCCATTTTGTTAATTCGGGCGTGTTGAGAAGTTTCAACATCAACGATAATATTGTGGAACACGTGATGAGTTTTGCCTGTCAAAGCTGGTGGATTAGTGATATGTACAGTTTGATTTCTCAAAAACCGGGTAATCTTTTTATTGAAGTGATTGAAGATGCGGAAGTAGTTTTGCTTTCCAAAGAAAATCAAGAACAATTGTATCACGATATTCCAAAACTCGAACGCTTCTTTAGGATTTTAACCGAAAATGCTTTGGTCGCCAATCAGCAGCGAATTATGGACAACCTGAGTTTGTCAGCAGAAGAACGCTTTGAAAAATTTTCCAAAAAATACCCTTCACTTATTCAGCAAGTTCCTCAAAAAACAAATTGCTTCTTTCATTGGCGTCACGCCAGAATTCTTTAGTAAGATGAAAAGCAAAATGTTACGGAAATAGTCGGGCATTTTTAAATAAAAAATATTTATTACATTTGTATAAAAATGATTTCAAATGATACCAACCAAACTCTTAAAAATATCATTAGCGGAACTATCATTGAAGGCAAAAATGATACACTCACAACAACCCGAAATCAATTATGCTCAAGCTTTAAAACAGATACAACTACTAAAAGAGACTTCGACCAACAGTGCGAAATCAAAAAAAAGCAGGCAGAATATCTAAACGATTATATTTCTAAAAATAATCTTTGGATTACTAATTTTTCTGACCAAGAAAATTATCTTACCGAAGGAGGCGAGGCTAAAATCTATTTTGGGAAAGACAACAAAAGTGTTGTTAAACTCAACGATGCTGTTTATTATTTCACTTGGTTAGATTTTTTCAACAGCATTCTTCTCCATAATTTATTCTTTGAAGGAACAAAATATGAATTGTTGGGATTCAAATATTCAAACGAAACGCTTTTTGCCGTTTTAAAACAAGCTTTTATCATTTCTGACAATCTAGTAAATCTGGACGATGTAAGATGCTTATTAGAATTTAACGGTTTTAAAAATACTCGTAGAAATGATTACTATAACGAAGAATTGGGATTGATTTTAGAAGACATTCACGACGAAAATGTAATAGTAAATTCTAATGTTCTCTTCTTTATTGATACTGTTTTCTTCATCAACATAAAGAGTTAATATAGACGCAACCCCTTCAATTTTCGTTCTTAATCTAGGTTAAGTGCTCCATTAGTATTGCCGCCGTAAATTTGCCTTATCAAAATGAAATAACAATTTAAAAATAAAATTATGGTAACTACAAAATGGGCAATTGACCCGACACACTCAGAAATTGGTTTTAAAGTAAAACACATGATGTTCACTAATGTTTCAGGTTAATTTGGAACTTATGATGCGACAATCACAACTGAAGATGACAATTTTGAAAATGCGGCAATTGAATTTTCGGCAGACATTGATTCTATCAGCACAAATAATGCTGACAGAGACAATCACTTGAAAAGTGGCGACTTTTTTGACGCTGACAACTTTCCAAAACTAACTTTCAAAGCATCATCTTTTACTAAAGATGGAGATGATTACGAATTAACTGGAGATTTGACTTTAAGAGGCGTAACCAAATCGGTAAAATTCCCTGTTGAATTCAGTGGATTGATGAAAAATCCTTGGGGAAACACCAAAGCAGAATTGAATATTTATGGTAAAATTAACCGTAAAGATTGGGGATTGAACTGGAATTCAGCACTGAAAACGGGTGGCGTTTTAGTAGGCGAAGAAGTTAAATTGAATATCGAATTACAATTGGCAAAACAATAAAGCATTTCATATAAACTCGTTTTAGTTAAGTACAAACGGCTAAATTTCGTAATGAAGTTTAGCCGTTTTTCTTTTGCATTCGTTTTATCTTTCCTGATAAATACCAAAAAAACACTATTTTTGCAACGTAGTTTTTTGTTCTCTATTTTGGAGAAACTTGAAACTTTAAAACCTTAAACTTTAAACAAAAACAGATGAAAGCATACGTATTTCCAGGTCAAGGAGCACAATTCACCGGAATGGGCAAAGACTTATATGAAAACTCCGAATTAGCAAAATCACTTTTCGAAAAAGCCAATGAAATCTTGGGATTCCGCATCACGGACATTATGTTTGAAGGTACAGCCGAGGAATTGAAAGAAACCAAAGTTACTCAACCAGCTATTTTCTTGCATTCGGTGATTTTAGCTAAAACCTTGGAAGATTTCAAACCAGAAATGGTAGCAGGACATTCTTTGGGTGAATTTTCGGCATTGGTTGCTAATGGTGTTTTGTCTTTTGAAGACGGATTACGATTGGTTTCACAACGCGCTTTGGCAATGCAAAAAGCCTGCGAAATAAAACCTTCAACAATGGCGGCAGTTCTAGGATTAGCCGACAATATAGTGGAAGATGTTTGTGCTTCAATTGATGGAATCGTGGTGGCTGCCAATTACAACTGTCCGGGACAATTGGTAATTTCAGGAGAAACTTCTGCAGTGGAAAAAGCCTGTGAAGCAATGAAAGCAGCTGGCGCAAAACGTGCCTTGCTATTACCTGTTGGTGGTGGTTTTCACTCGCCAATGATGGAACCGGCTCGTTCAGCATTGGCCATAGCCATTGAAGCGACTACCTTTTCGACGCCTATTTGTCCAGTGTATCAAAACGTGACTGCAACTGCTGTTTCTGACCCTGCCGAAATCAAGAAAAACCTAATCATACAATTGACAGCACCCGTAAAATGGACACAATCTGTGCAACAAATGATTGCCGATGGGGCCACTTTATTTACTGAAGTTGGTCCTGGAAAAGTATTGGCAGGATTGATAGGAAAAATTGATAGAGAAGCGGTTACGGCGAACGCTTAAAATTCAGATTGCAGAATTTAGAGTATAAAATATTCATTTACAAAATTTTAAATTATTGCAAAACAATTCAAAATCAAATTTAGCTTCTTCTTTATTCTTGCTATTTGTCACGCTGGAAGCGTCTAAATAATGTTGCTCTCATTTATTGAGACGCCTACAGCGTGACAATTGGAATAGCGTATTGTGCTTCATAAATAAACAATCAGTATAAATTCAAAAATCCTAAATCATCATCGAGATAATTTAGGATTCTTGTTAGCTGAAATCTGCAATCTGATTACTGTTGTCTGACTTTTTGTTCCCATTTCCAAGCGCTTTCCATAGCTTCTTCCAATGTGGATTTGGCTTTCCATCCCAAAACATTGTTCGCTTTATCCGTATTGGCGTAAGCCGAAGTAATATCTCCTTCTCTTCTATCCACAATTTTATAAGGCAATTTTTGTCCGCTTACTTTTTCGAAAGCGTGAATCACTTCCAGAACCGAACTTCCGGTTCCTGTTCCCAGATTGAAAATCTCGACTTTGTCTAAATTCTTTTTGTCCAATAAACGTTTCAAGGCGATAACGTGGGCTTTCGCCAAATCGGCTACGTGAATATAATCGCGAATGCAAGTTCCGTCAGGAGTAGGATAATCGTCTCCATAAACCGATAATTCTTTTCTTAAACCCAATCCGGTTTGTGTGATAAATGGAACTAAATTTTGTGGAACTCCAATAGGTAATTCGCCTATTTCCGCAGAAGGATGCGCTCCAATCGGGTTGAAATAACGCAATAAAATAGCGTTGATATTGGTTACTTTGGCAGTATCTGTTATGATTTCTTCGCCAATTTGTTTGGTATTTCCGTAAGGTGACATTGCTGTTTGAATGGATGCATCTTCGGTAATTGGCATTTTTTCGGCTTGACCGTAAACCGTGCAAGAAGAACTAAAAATAAAGTTGGCTTCCGGTTGTTGTTGCAATTCCTGAAGCAAATAAATTAAAGTATTCAGGTTGTTTTCATAATACAACAATGGATTTCCAACGCTTTCACCAACCGCTTTTGAAGCTGCAAAATGGATTACACCTGAGATATCGCGATGCCTTTTGAAAAAATCCTGCACTTTTTCTTTTTCACGCAAATCCAAATTTTCGAATGCTGTTTTGATTCCTGTAATATTGGCAATTCCGTCCAAAACATTCAATGATGTATTCGAAAGATTGTCTATAATAACTACTTCAAAACCCTGATTTTGCAATTCGACTACGGTATGTGAGCCGATAAAACCCAAACCGCCCGTTACTAGTATTTTCATTTTTATTTTTTATTGTAGAGTCGCACGCAGTGCGACTCTACAGAATTATATTATTTTAAAAATTCCAAGACACTATCAGTAATAAACTTGATTTGTTCATCATCCAATTCGGTATGCATTGGCAATGAAATCACTTCTTTTACCAATTGGTTAGTCACTGGAAAATCTTCTTCTTTATATCTTGAATCCAAATATGCTTTTTGCAAATGCAACGGAATTGGATAATAAATAGCACACGGAATCCCTTTATTTAATAAATGCTGCATTAAACCATCTCTATCGGCGTTGATTATTCGTAAAGTATATTGATGAAAAACGTGGCAATCACAAATCTCGCAAATACTTGGAGCAATGATGTTGTTATGTCCTTCAAAAGCTGCTGTGTATTTTCTGGCAGCATTTTGACGCGCTGTGTTGTATTCGTCTAATGATGGTAATTTAGCATTCAAAACAGCAGCCTGAATACTGTCTAATCTTGAATTTACACCCACAACATCGTGATGGTAACGTTCGTACATTCCGTGATTTACAATTCCTCGGATTTTGTGTGCCAAAGCATCATCATTGGTAAAAATAGCTCCACCATCACCATAACATCCTAGATTTTTGGACGGGAAAAAAGAAGTTGCTCCAACGTTTCCAATTGTTCCTGCTTTCTTTTTTGTTCCGTCAGAAAACTTGCAATTAGCACCAATGGCTTGTGCATTATCTTCTATGACATATAGATTGTGCTCTTTGGCAATAGCCATAATCGCTTCCATATTAGCGGCACGACCGAACAAATGTACTGGAACAATGGCTTTGGTTTTTGGCGTGATGGCGCGCTTGATTCTTTCGATAGAAATGTTCATATTGACCAAATCAACATCGACTAAAACCGGTGTGAGCTGCAACAAAGCGATTACTTCTACGGTTGCAGCAAAGGTGAAATCGGCAGTGATTACTTCATCTCCGGGTTTCAAATCCAATCCCATCATTGCAATTTGCAAGGCATCGGTTCCGTTTGCACAAGGAATAACGTGCTTAACATCAAGATATTCTTCAAGATTTTTTTGAAATTGATGAACTTGTGGTCCGTTAATGTAGGCATTGGCGTCAAGGACTTCTTGAATAGAAGAATTTACAGTGTCTTTTATTTTATCGTATTGACTTTTTAAGTCAACCATTTGGATTTTTTTCATTTAACCTTTTGTTTAAATTTACTAAAACACAATCCCGATAACTATCGGGACACAAAGTTTTAAATTTGGAACAAAAATAGGGATTTTAGCAGAATGATTTTATAGATAATTAAAAGAAAACGTATTTTAGCACCAGAAATTTTTTGACATGCTTTTCCTTTATAATCTAATTGTTCAAATTGCCGATTTTTTATTAAAAATCGCGGCACTTTTCAGTCCGAAAATTAAACTTTTTGTGGATGGACGAAAGCCTATTTTTGAAATTTTAGAAAGCAAAATCAACCCAAATGACAAAACCATTTGGTTTCACGCCGCCTCACTTGGCGAATACGAGCAAGGTTTGCCCGTGATTGAAAAAATAAAAGAAAAGTTTCCTAATCATAAAATCATAGTGACTTTTTTCTCTCCTTCTGGATACGAAGTCAGAAAAAATAATACAGTTGCGGATGTTACGGTTTATTTGCCTTTGGACACCAAAAAAAATGCAAAACATTTTTTGTCGATAGTTCATCCGGAAATGGTTTTCTTCATCAAATATGAATATTGGCCCAATTATTTGAACGAATTGAGAAAACTAAAAACTCCAACTTATTTGATTTCGGGAATTTTTAGAAAAAATCAATTGTTTTTTAAATGGTACGGCGGATTTTACAGAAAAGCACTAGAAACATTCACTTATTTTTTTGTACAAAATGAAAGTTCCAAAAAATTATTATTACAATTAGGCAAAACTAATGTAGCCATTTCGGGAGACACTCGTTTTGACCGAGTTGCTTCCATTTTGGAAAAAGATAATTCTCTGGATTTTATTGAAGCCTTCAAAAACGACACTTTGACTATTGTTGTGGGAAGTTCTTGGCCAAAAGATGAGAATTTGCTTGTCGATTTTATCAATCAAACTTCCGAAAAAGTCAAGTTTATCATTGCTCCACATAACATTAAAGGCGAGCAAATTCAGGAATTGAAAAATTCTATTTCAAAAAAAGTAGTTTTGTTTTCGGAAAAAGAGAATAAAAATTTGGCTGATTTTGACGTTTTCATTATTGACACAGTCGGGATTTTGACCAAAATTTACAGCTATGCAGATATTGCTTATGTTGGTGGTGGTTTCGGAAATCCGGGCGTTCACAATATTTTGGAACCCGCCACTTTTGGTGTTCCAATTGTTATTGGTCCTAATTTTTCTCACTTTGCCGAAGCAACGGCTTTGGTGAATATGGAAGGTTGCGTTTCCATTTCAGATAAAAATGAACTTGCAGATGCTTTTTCTAATTTGATTGCCAATGACGATATTCGACACGAAAAAGGGCATATTTGCAGCACTTTTGTGCAGATGAACAAAGGTGCAATTAATATCATTATGAACAGCATTTAGCAAATTCATTCAAGCTAATTTTGTAATCCTATTTTTAATCGTTAGAATTCCCCGAGGCTCTGCCTCGTGGGTAAATGAGGAAAGTTT
>JAEMQE010000068.1 GCA_022758945.1 Lentimicrobium sp.
ATCGGCTGTAGAATTTCAAGAAGCTGCGGATCAAGTTAAAGCAGCGCTTTCTTAATTTATAAATAGTTTTATATATTCAAAATCCTGAGTGAAAAGCTCAGGATTTTTTTGTGGTAAATTTTTATTTTGTATTCAATGAATAATCGCTAATCAGCACACTTGGAGAAAGATTCAATCTCGTAGTTAGATTTCGAATCATTTCAACAGTCAATTTTCGTTTGCGATTCAAAATTTCGGAAACTCTGCTTTTTCCACCTATTGAATCAACTAAATCGATTTGTTTTAGTTGCATTTCTTCCATTCTAATTTTTATAGCTTCTATTGGATCCGGTGCTTCAATGGAATAATTTTTATTTTCAAATTCTTCAATTAACAAGGCAAGAATATCAGCTTCATCACTTTCAGGAGTTCCCATTGGAGCGTCAAAAAGGAGTTCAAATCTTTTTAAAGCAACTTGATAATCTGATTCGGTTTTTATTGGCTTAATGTTCATAGTTTAAGTTTTTAAATTGTATTTGCGTCAATTTTATCATATTCAGAATGGGTTCCAATAAAACGTATGAAAATCCATTGTTTATCAAAATTGAATTTTGCAATCAATCGATGAGAATTCCCTTTTATATTAAAAATAATTCTACTGTCTTTGAGAATACTGGCGTTAGCATAATTTTGTATTACATCATTTGGAGTTTTCCAATTTGCATTGATTGCTGTGTCACACCAAGTTTTTAAGTATTGCTCTGTATCAGGATGTGTTTCCCAATAATCTCTCAATGTGCCTTTTACAAATATTCTTGACATATTTAATTGTAAATATTTAGCAAAGATAGGTAAAATATTCGCAATTTGGGAACTTTATTTTTTATTTGCTATTTCTTGGATTGTATCGGATTCAATAATATGAAATCCTTTGTAGTTTTCTTGAGCAATGCTGAACATTGCTTTGGCAACAGCTGCACTTTGGATTGCTTTGTATTTTTTTAAGTTTCCAATAAATAAAAACGAAAAAAGTTTCATAAATAAAGCACCAATTTTTTCTCCCAATCGAAATTCTTTTCGATTTCCTAAAAGTAGGGAAGGTTGCAATACAGCAACATTTTCGAAATTAGAATTTTTAAGGAATTCTTGAATTTCTCCTTTTGTTTTCAAATAGAAATTTCTGGAATTTGCGTCAGCACCAAGAGAGGAAATAATCAAAAATTGTTTCACTTTATGCTGCAAAGCAATGGTTGAAAATGCTTTAGGATACTCAAAATCTACTTTTCTAAATGCATCCTGACTTCCTGCTTTCTTTATGGTTGTGCCGATTGTACAAAAGAAATCGTCTCCAACAACAAAATTTCCATAGTCTTCTGGTTTGTCAAAATCAATAATGTGTTGCTTTAATTTAGAATGTTGAACACCAGAATCTCTTTTCACGAAAGTGATTACCCTAGCATATTCCTCACTGTCTAAAAGAAGTTCTAAAAGCTGAGAACCAATTAATCCAGTACTTCCAATAATCAAAGCCGTTTTCATAACCTTATGATTTCTTATTTTTCCCGAAATTGAATTTTACTTTTTCTACGACTTGCACTTTTGGAGCAGGTTTTTTGAAAGGTTTCTTTTTTGCCGCTGGTTTAACTCCGCTCCGTTCGCTTCCAGCTCGGGTCGTTTTAGAAGGACTTTGGTCGCCTCTAGCTCTTTCTTCGTCTTTTGGTTTTGCTTTGAATTCGGGTCTTTCCGAAGCTCCTATTTTTGCAGGAATTTCAGCTTTGTGTTTTGCCAAAACTGCTATTGGATTCTTTGGGTTTTCTTTAGTTCCTCGCAAATGAATTACCAATCCATTTAGGAAGTTGCGCAAGACTTGGTCACCACATTCCACATAATTTTCGTGATTTTCGGCACGGAAAAAAGCACTCAATTCAGTTTTTGAAATTCTAAAATCGACTAATTCCAGGATTTCAACTATTTGGTCATCTCTCAACATTAAGGCAACGCGCAGTTTTTTGAATATATCGTTGTTTGTCATTTTTTATATTTTTTACAAAGGTAAGGTTAAAAAGCAATTTGGCAGTTAAATATAGATTTTTTGAAAAAGAGGATTAATATTTATTGTGAATTTCAGTAATAATTCGCGCCATTTCATCCCTAATTTCTTCTGTAGTTCTGGTGAAATTATTGTTCATAAACGAATAGATTAATTTCTTGCCTTTCCGTGTAATGATGTAACCACTTTGATTGTAAACATTGGTCAGTGTTCCCGTTTTTGCCCAAACAAAAGGTTTGTCGTTGTCGGTTTTATAGGCTCTTTTTAGAGTTCCAGAAACACCACCAGCTGGGAATAAGCTGTGTAATCTTTCCTCATCATTGATTTTGCCGCTGATTTTTTTTAGCAAAGCAATCGACGTATTTGGAGTGAATAAATTATATCTTGACAATCCAGAACCGTCAACCCAAGTGATATCGTTGGCAAATTCTGTCATGAAGTTGGTTTTACTATAATCGATTATGGTTTTGGTCGATAAATCATTCGATAGCGTTGAGGAACAGACTAAAAGCAATTGTTCGGCTATAAAATTATCACTGACCATCATCATTTTTCTTAAAACATCGTCTGTTTTTTCGCTATAAATAATTTTGAAATCTTGTGGCAAAGCAATGTCTAACAGGGAAATATCTTTGTTTGTTTTTTCTTCAAGAAGCGAAATGGTTAGTTCAGGACTAGTCTTAAAGGGAATTTCTTGAAGATAACCCGTTTTAGAAATAGTCGATGGATAAGTAAATTGATTGGTGTAAAAATCCCGTTTGATAATGAAATTTTCAGGAATTAAATTGGCGTCAACTTTAAAATAAGGTTGCAAAAAAGCGGGTTTCACAGTCACTCCGCCAGTATCATTTTTATAAACTTTAGCTGTATTTCCTTCGACTGGAAAAGCGGTCATTTCAGGTTGAAAATCTTCTAAATAATCATCATAATTCCACCCAAAACCATAAAAATTTCCTTTGTAATTGTTGGATACAAAGAACAATTTCTTATCTGATTTCTTCAAGAAATCCAATACTTTATTCGATTTGAAAGTGGAGTATGCCAATGTTGGGTCGCCAGTTCCCCAAAAAATCAAGGAATCGCCTTTGGTTATATATTTCAGAGCGGGAATCGAATCGCCTAACATATTCAAAACCGTATAAAACGTGTACATTTTTGTGTTTGATGCCGGAACAAAGTGTTTACTAGCATTTTGCTCATAAATCATTTTGTCTTTCTCTTGGTCAAACAGTGCAAAACCGGAAAAATGTTCGTTCAGTATTTCTGATTTTTCAATTAGTTTTCTGATTTTCCGATGTGGTATTTTTTGTGAAAATACGGTTGTCGATACAAGAAAAATTAAGATATATAGGAGTTTATTTCTCATAATATTAATTGCTTATTATATTGTTTGCCACCTTTGGTTCTTTTGACAAATCAATCAAAAAACCATTGATAACTGCATATTTTGGTTTGCTTTTTTCTAATAAAACAAAATTTGCAGCTTTTTTCATTTCAGGAATATTGTTTGTAATCGTTTCTAATTCTGTGAGTTGTAAAAGTTTGTTTGAAGTGTTTGGATTGTTTTTATCGGTTAATTTCACAAATAAAAAGCCTTGTTTTACTAAATTAAATTCTTCAGTAAGTGTCAGATTTTCCCATTCCTTTTGGGTCAACAATTTAATTTTTGGAACTATATATTCCATTCCATTGGCATTCATATCTGCATAACCAAAATTGTAATCCATATCGCCAATTTCGGCAATTGTACCTTTATACGAGACTGAGTTTAAATCATTATTTAGAACTTGCTCTAGATTAATTCCAATGTCGGTTTTGTAAGTAATCCCATTTTTGGCAAAGCCAATGTTTCGAATAACCAAATCATAATTAAAATGACTGTTTACTTTTATTTTGTAATAATCTTCAGTTTTTTCATTTTGGTATGATTTGTTGCAAATGCTTTCAAAAGCTTGTAGAATTGCATAGAAATTCAATTTTCTAATGTATTGTTTTTCAATATCTTCTTTGTATCCGCCAGATTCAATTAAAATTGTCGAAACTCCCCAAGCCTGAAAATTATCTCCAAAAGCACGAGGTTCAAATTCATCATTATATCTTGAAACTTTCCCAGGAATGTAGTTTTGTAAATGCGTATTCATATTTGCAATTAGTTTTATCGCATTTTTGCGAACCTCATTTTCAGTTTGTTCGTAATTATAGGCTGGTGCCAAAAATGAAATTGTAGCCGGTTCTTTATTATGTCCAACAGAATATAAACTGCTTTGATCGTGTAAATTAAAGCCAAAATCAGGTTTTATTTGTTGTTCAATGTTTTTTAAAATTGTGGCTTCTGGTGTAACCAAAGCTACTGCGTCACGATTTATGTCAATGCCAAAAGCATTTCTTCTTTTCCAAACTTCGGCACCATCTGGATTTACCATTGGGATGAAATGCAATTCTAAATTGTTTAATAAATAGTTTCTAAAAGGGTCATTTTTATCTTTTGAATCCAGAAAATTAAATATATCAAAAAGAGCCATTGTCGCGGTTGATTCATCTCCATGCATTTGTGACCAAAGCAAAACTTTGATTTTCCCTTTTCCAATAGTTACATGATTGATGCTTCGACCTTCGACGGAATTGCCTAAAATTTCGTTTTTGAAAGCCCCAATTTTAACGTGTTTTTCAATTAATCCAACTACATCTGTATGTTTTATAAATCGGTTAGCAATGGTTTTCTCTTTGTATAAATCATATTGTCCCC
The DNA here is from genome assembly GCA_022758945.1 of Lentimicrobium sp. Classification (GTDB taxonomy): domain Bacteria; phylum Bacteroidota; class Bacteroidia; order Flavobacteriales; family Flavobacteriaceae; genus Flavobacterium. The sequence goes on from JAEMQE010000068.1 coordinate 4,776, forward strand.
AAAGCGAATCAACCTTGATAGTATTGCTAAAGATTTGTGCTTCGGAGTGGAAGTTAATTATTAAAAAACCGAATAGAATATAGATTTTAGTTTTCATTTATTAATTTTTTTTTGGTTTTTAAAACAGCCACAAATATACTTTTACAAAATTATCTCTCCATAATTTTTCATTATGCTGACCGCCTTTGATGATTTTTACTTTTGTCAAATTCTTGCATTCGCATCTTTTTTTGGAAATCAAATCATCAATTTTGTTAATGTTTGTGATCATTATTTTTTTATCACTTTCATCTCCTTCATTATCGCCACAAAGAAAATAAATTTTGGTTTTTAGTTTTGGAGTTTTTTCAGTTAACTCAATTATTTCTTTTTGATTAAACCAAAATGCCGGTGAAAAAATTCCAGCTTTGCCAAAAACTTCCGGATATTTCAAAATCGCATAATAGGAAACTAATCCACCAATTGAGCTTCCCATAATAGCAGTATTTCTTGCATTTGTTTTTGTTCTATATTTTGTGTCTATTGCTGGTTTAAGGGTTTTTACAACGAAATCGAGATAATTATCGGCATTTCCACCACCATATTTAGCGTTTTTGTAAGGTGTTAATTCTTCCATTCGTTTTTCGTTTCCGTGTTCAATACCTACAACAATTACCTGAGCATTGAGGCTGTCCAGTTTTTCGTCCACATTCCATTCGCCAACGAAAGAAGTTTTGGCATCAAAAAGATTTTGAGCGTCGTGCATATAAATCACGGGATATTTCTTTTTTGTAGCGTCATAATTTTTTGGCAAATAAATCCAGATTTTCTTTGTATACCCTAATTGTGGCGCTTCGATTATGAAAGTTGATACTTGTTTTGAAGCGGTACTTTGTGCGAAGGTTTTTCCTGTTGCAATAAAAAGAATTATAAGCAGTAAGAATCGTTGGATCATTGTTTGGAGTTTGAAATTCAATTTAAAAACAATATTTTAGCTAAAAATAATAATTTGATGAATACTTACGAAGAAAAAAGAAGTTTACTTTTAGAAATGATTGCTTTTTCTACTGTTGACGGACAATTGCATAAAAGGGAATACGAGTTTTTGGCAATTGTGGCCAATGAATTAAACATCAGCAAAGCCGAGTTTAATGATTTGTTTCATCTAGAATTACCTCAAATAGTCATAAAATCTGAGTTTGAGCGCTTCCAGCAGTTTTATCGTTTGGCTTTATTGATGCACAGTGATGGCGTTTTGCATCAGAAAGAGGAAGTTGCAATCCAGCAAATCACCATTAATATGGGACTGAATCCAATAGTAACCAACCGTATTCTCGAAATGATGAAAAAGACTCGAAGTCCAATAATTGATGCAAATGTTTTATTGGAAATTTTTCAGGAACAGCATAACTAATTCCAGTACTTTTAACCATTATTGATTGGAAACAATAGAGATTAATTCATTTACAGAAATTGGTTTTGCGATATAACCAAATATATCTTTATAGGTTTTGGACTTGTTTCTATCCTCAAGAGCAATAGAAGAACTCACTATATATATGATAATTTGTTTGGTGATTTTAGTACTTTCTGTTTCAGAACAGTAAAGTAAGATTATACTAATTGCTCCTGTAATGCTTTAATGTCATCACGCAGTTTAGCCGCTTGCATAAAATCCAAGTCTTTTGCGGCTTTCTCCATCGATTTTCTTTTTTCACGAATCCTTTTTTCTATTTCTGATTTCGAAAGATATTCCGTTATTGGTTCTGCCGCAATAGAAACGGTATAACCTAATTCATAATCTACCAAAGGGTTCTTGGTAAAAGCACTTTCGATTTTCTTATTCAATGCCATTGGAATAACATTGTTTTCAGTATTAAAACGGATTTGTTTTTCTCGGCGATAGTTGGTTTCGTCAATGGTTTTTTGCATACTTGCCGTTATTTTATCAGCATACATAATGGCTTTTCCGTTGAGGTTTCTTGCCGCACGACCAATGGTTTGGGTAAGTGAACGATGACTTCTCAAAAAACCTTCCTTGTCGGCATCGAGGATAGCAACTAAGGAAACTTCGGGTAAATCTAATCCTTCACGCAATAAATTCACGCCAATTAAAACATCGAACAATCCTTTTCGCAAATCTTGCATAATTTCGATGCGTTCCAAAGTGTCCACATCCGAATGAATATAACGGCAACGAATGGAAACTTTGTCCAGATATTTCGCCAATTCTTCCGCCATTCTTTTGGTTAAAGTAGTCACCAAAACACGTTCGTCAATTTCGGCTCGGGTTTGTATTTCTTCTATTAAATCGTCAATTTGATTGAGACTCGGACGAATTTCAATTATTGGATCTAATAATCCTGTTGGACGAATGACTTGCTCGATGTAAACGCCGTCGGTTTTTTGTAATTCATAATCGGCTGGCGTTGCCGAAACATAAATGACTTGGTTTTGCATTGCTTCAAATTCCTCAAATTTCAACGGACGATTGTCCATCGCAGCGGGAAGTCGGAAGCCATATTCTACCAAGTTTTCTTTTCGACTACGGTCGCCGCCATACATCGCGTGGACTTGCGAAAGCGTTACGTGACTTTCGTCAACAACCATCAAATAATCTTTTGGAAAATAATCCAATAAACAAAACGGTCTTGTGCCGGCTTCTCGTCCGTCGAGATAGCGGGAATAATTTTCGATTCCGGAGCAATACCCCAGTTCGCGAATCATTTCTAA
>JAEMQE010000118.1 GCA_022758945.1 Lentimicrobium sp.
CAATGTGTTCAATTTTGTTAACTTCGCCTTCTATCCCTAATTGTTTTTCCGCTTCTTCAACATTATGAAATGTTGTTTTGCATTTTGGGCAACCTGGGCCTAATACTTTAATTGTTTTCATATTTTTTAAGTTTTAATTTTTTTTTAAATTCAGATCTTTTCGCTGACATTTTTTTACTTTTTGTTTCTTAATCGTTCGCAAATATACGAACAATATATTTAATTCGTACTATTACGAACAATATTTTTTAAAAATTATTTCAAAACATTGTTTAATAATCTTTTTGCTAATTCCCAATTGGTTTTATTGACACAATATTTAGTTGACGGTGGTGTAACATCACCTTGTATAAGTCCTGCATCTCTAAGCTCGGATAGGTGTTGTGATAGTGTTGATTTAGCAATAGGTAGTTCCACGGCCATATCTCCGTGATAGCAGCAGGATTGTGAATTTAGTAATTGTAAAATGGCAATTCTAATCGGATGTCCTAATGCTTTGGCAAAGCGTGCCGTTTGTTCCTGTTCTGCAGTAAAGTAATTTTTTTTAGTCTTTTCCATTTTGGCTTCTTATTAAGTTCGTAAAATTACGAATAATAATTATATGTAAAAAACTATTTTGGAATAAATTTAAAAAGTACGATGAGATGATCCTATTTATATAGTTTCCTGATTTAAATTTTTCATACTTTTTTTAAAGGGTTGCTAATTTAAGTTTTTGAGTTTGTTTCGTTTCAGTGTTTAACAGCATTTTATGCTATTTACAAAAATCTTTCTTCTCTTGAATTGATGGACAAGCCACGCTGCCATAATTGCAATATACATAACAGTCATTTAGCATTGGTCGCATACCTTTTATTTAAAATTAACTCGCGCAACAACTCAACTTTGAGACATCTTTTCCGAAAGTGATGGCTGCTAATTTTATACCTTCTCCTAATGTCAAGTAGGGATAAAAACTTTCCGCTAAATCTTTTACGGTAATGTTGAATTTGATTGCCATACTCAATTGTTGTATCAATTCGCCACCTTCGGGTGCTACTATTCTGGCTCCAATTAATTTATCAGTTTCAGTGTTTCGTATCAATTTGATAAAGCCTCTGGTATCGTTTGCTGCGATGGCTCTTGGAACATTTGCTAAATCCAATTTGCTTACTTCAAAAGGAATGTTTTGAGCTTCGGCTTGTACTTCGTCTAATCCTGCACCAGCTATTTGTGGGTCGGTAAAAACCACCCAAGGTAGAGAAGAATAATCAGTTTTTTTATTTGCTCCAGAAAAAGCATTTTCAACTGCAATTTTTCCTTCAAAAGCTGCGGTATAAACAAATGCAGGTGTATTGGCAACATCGCCAGCTGCATAAATGTTGGATAAATTGGTTTCCATTTTTTCGTTTACCAAAATATGCCCCGCTTTATCAAGTTCTAATCCAATATTGTGCAATCCTAATAGTTGCGTATTCGGTTTTGTTCCTGTTGCAACCACTACTTTTCCTTTTTCGATAATTTGCGTAAAAGTACCATCGGGACATTTGCAATGAATAATGGTTTCATTTTCTTTTTTCTCAAATTTTATCGCTCTAAAATTGGGTAAAATTTCAATGCCTTCATTTCGCATTTGAGTTTCTAATGCTTCGCTGATGTCAGGTGTTTGCGTTCTTAAAACCCTGTCGGTAAATTCAATGATGCGGACTTTTACGCCCAAACGATTGTAAGCCATTGCAATTTCTAAACCGATGTAACCTGCTCCCATAATGGTAATGCTTTCTGGTTTTTCTTCTAAATCAAAAAGCGAGACATTGGATAGAAAGCCGATTTCATTTAATCCTTCTATTTGTGGAATATTTGTTGTAGCACCTGTAGCAATTAAAAAAGTGGTAGCTGTAAATTTTTCATTTCCATCTACTACAATCGTTTTAGAGTCTAAAAATTCTGCCCAACCTGTTAGCATTTGCAGATTTTTAAAATCGCTCACCACATCCATATATTTTTTTTCTTGCAGTGTTGCGACTAATTTTTTCTTTTCTTTAATAAGTTGAGCAAAATCAATTTCAACGCCTTTAGGTTTAATACTTTCAAAATTGGAATGGGTTGCGTGATAAGCCGTTTCTCCTGCACGAATTAAGTTCTTTGAAGGTACACAACCTACATTTACACAAGTTCCACCAAAGTCTAAACCACCGTTTACCATTAAGGTAGATAATCCCAAACTTTCGGCTTTAATGGCAGCAGAAAATGCCGCCGAACCACCACCGATGATGATTAGATCGAAGTGGTTATTTTCGTTTTGTGAAGAACTTACAGCACAACAATCCTCTTTTTCAACTTCGTTTTTTACGGTATAATTTTTTGAGGCATTAATTGCATTAACAATTTCTTCTTTGCTGGTTTTAGAAGGGTCGAATGAACATTCGCAACTTCCGTTTGGGTAACTTACTTTGGCTTCTGTTATGCCTTCATTTTTTGCAAGCATTTTTTCTATGCCTGTCGCACAATGGTCGCAGGTCATTCCTGTGATATCGAGTTTTATGTTTTCTGTTTTCATTTTGTTGTTTATTAAATGCTAAATGTTTAAAGAAAATTATTTACAACCGTTCGGACCACAAACGTGACCGGCTTGTCCGTGTGGTGGATTTTCTTTTGTTACTTCACCAGAAACCTTGTAACCCGTTGCATCAATCGCTTTGGTTATAGCTGCTTTGTCTGTTTTAGAGTTGTCAAATTTTACAATTGCGTTTCCTTCTTTGCTGCTTGCAGAAACACTTACAATACCAGGTAATTTATTCACTTCGTTTTTAACGTGTTCTTCGCAACTGGCACAAGTCATTCCACTAACATTGAATTTTACTTCTTGAATGTTGTCAGAAGAAACTACTACAATCTCTTTGTCTGCTTTCGGATAAAAAATGTGTCCGTAATATGGGAAAACCATCATTAGAAATGCAAATATTGTTACAATTCCTAAAAACATTTTGGTTTGCATAAAAGGAGGTTTCTCATCTTCTTCGCAGGCACATTGTATTTCTGCGGCAGTTCTTGGTTTTAATTTTTGATACCAAGCAAATGCCAATACCAAAATTGTTATTCCTAATAAATAAGGTCGAAAAGGTTCCATCCACGAAAAGGTAGAGGCAACGCCTGATGCTCCTGAAATCAATGCTAAAACTGGAGTAATGCAACACAAAGATGCTGCAACTGCCGATAGGATACTGGCTCCTGCCAATTTTCCTGATTTTGAATTTGTGTTCATAATACTAGTTTGTTTGAATTTTTGATTGATTTAAAAAATGGAATTAATAGCTCGGTTTGTTCTTTTATCAAAGAATAAAAAATAGTTTGTCCGGAGCGACGGGTTTGAATTAGATTTCCGTCTTTCATTTTGCGTAAGTGTTGTGAAACGGCAGGAATGCTCATTTCTAAAATATCGGCTAAATCACAAGGACAAAGCTCATTTTCTTCTTCTAACAAATAGAGGATTTTTAAACGGACTTCATTTCCTGCCAATGCTAATACATTGCTCGTTTGGTTGAAAGCAAAACTATTTTTTTGTATGTTGATTTTGCATTCGTTTATTAAAACGGTATCTGCCAATATTCGGTTGCAAGATTGATTTTCGTTCATTTTTTATGTATTTAGTTTGGTAAAGATATTTTTATTTTATTATTTAAGCAAATACTTAAATATGATTAACAAAAGTTTAGTTTTATGCTTTGTTTTATTTATTTTATAAATTGTTAGTGAGAAGTTTTCTAAAATTTAATCATTTCATAAATAAACGTTCACTATTCTTAATCCTGACAATTGCTGCTCATTCATTGATTTTCCCGATAGAGCGGATGTTTAGATAGTATGTTTATTATCGTGGATGGGTTCATATATCGTTCACTTTTTTCATCGGCGGTTAGGTTGACAGCTCCAAGCCAATTTACTCTTTTGAGATTTTCTCTCACATTGATACTCCAATCCAAGAGTTGGTATCCTAAACCGTGGTTGATGCAATTTAAATCGGTATTAAACTCAAATTTATCGACTGCTTTTTTAGAGAAAATTTCGATGAATACCACATTAGACATTTTTCCAAAACCTTTGTTTAGGTAATCTGATACGTGGCATAATTCGTGACCTAAAACACCTATTTGAGCATTGTAGTTGAGGTTTTCAAAAACAATGGCATCCAGATAATTGGTACTTTTTCTACTTATTGTAATGATGTAGGTTCTTTTTTTAGCGGAACGAAACATACTTACCACTGTGGGTCTGGTGGCTAATGGAGTTTCTCTATTTTTTAAACGGAATTCTATTTTTGTGTCTTTGAGTTCTGGAAAATAGGATAATGCAATCAGCATTTGTTTTTCATAATCTGCAATCAAGGTTTTATGGTTTCCAAACTTCGATTTTAAGGTAGTAATTTCGTTATTGGTAAAACTGTTTTGATGAAACGATTTTACAATTTCTTGTGCTTTTAATTCATAAGAAAAAGAAACTAAAACGGCGAAACATAAAATTATTTTGAATGATTGTAGCATAAAAAAATAATTGTTTAAAAAACGGTTTCTTCCACAGGGTTATACATTTCAACAATAGTATTTATTATGTCTTGAGCTACTTCAATTTTACTTTTTAAAGGGTACTCGGTTAGGGTTAAATCTCTTTTTAGGATGTTTATTTTTTGGTTCAAACCAACAAGTTTCCCAATAATGACATCTTTGGAACTGTTTCGATCAATCATAAACTGAAATGTTCGGAACAGCAAAGAAAATGGATTTTTGATGTTTTCTGAATGTCTTGTTTCGTCTTCAAATCGCAAATTTCACCTGGACAATATTGTGCTTTTTCTTTATTGAAAAAATTGTAAATCTTACATCCCAGACAAATGCCGAAAGCCGTTTCAAAAAACATTAGGATTAAACAGATTAAACAAACAATACCCGTTATGATGCTATAGGTATTCAGAATTGGCATTAAAACAAACATTGTAGCCGATAAAACTAAACCTATATACCAGGCAAATTTCTTTGGTTTGGCGCCCACATAATCCGGATTTTGATTGTTTACAATTAGGCGTTCAAGGATTAGAACGGGAGAAAACTTAGGATTTACAAACACGCGGATGCTGAAATCAACAAGAAATAGGGTAATTACATACTTAATAGGTACAAAATTGCCTTTGAATAGGATTAGCATCAATGAAATAAATGTTGCCAGAAGCATCATTCCGGCTGCTGCCCGTATTTCTCTTTCGTTTAAAACAGGAATATCGTAACCTTTCACATTTTCGCCAAATTGTATAACTTTTTTCATTTTTTCATTTGGTTATGGTCAAGATTGTATAAGACTATCTTTAAGACTAATTGTTACAAAACAGCTTATATCCATATCCAAATGCTCATTAAAACCACCGTCCTTGTGATCGCAGTGCGTCAAACTTTTGTCCCCGCCCCAATGCCAATCAATACCCTTCGTCATTTCAAGCGTTCCGATAGCTATCGGAACGACGCGGCAATCTGTTGAACCCACCACAATCATACTAAAAGCAGCCATTAGGTTATAACGTACACCCTTTGTCAAAGTTTTAAACTTTGACAAAGGGTGTTGTCCCTATAAGATTTTCAAATAAACGGTATAGAGCCATAGGCTCGGAACATTTTGTAAGGCTGGACTTCAGTCCAGTTTTAAAACTAAAGTTTAAAGTTAAAGTCTAAAGTCACCTACGAGGCATCGCTGCTAAAATCCTTTCTGCTGTAATCGGCATTCGGTTGACTCTCGCACCACAAGCATCGAAAACTGCATTGGCAATAGCACCGCCAACACAAATGATAGCGGGTTCTCCACCACCTTCAGGCTTAGCATCCATTTTATCGATGAAAACACACGTTATTTTTGGGGTTTTTGAAAAGCGGGTAATTTCATAATTATCAAAACCAGTAGTTTTTATAGTGCCTCCATTAAATTCAATGTCTTCATACAACGAATAACCTAATCCCATGGTAATCCCTCCTTCGGTCTGAATGGTAGCACCATGCGGATTCACAACTTGTCCCATATCCTGAGCACAAACCACCCGAATAGGTTGTACAATTCCAGTCAAGGGGTCAACAGAAACTTCAGCGATTAAGGCGACTCTGGTGCCTGCATCTTCTCCAAGTGCAATCCCATATCCATGTCCTTTTTGTTTTTTGGTTTCCCATCCAAAAGTTTTGGCAGCCAATTCTAAAGTAGCCACCATCTTTTCATCTTTCATATTATTCAATCGGAATTGCAAGGGGTCAATACCCAGTTTGTGAGCGGTTACATCAATGTGAGATTCACGGGCAAAAGTGGTGGAATTATTTCCGGGTGCTCTCCAAGCGCCAACATCAAAGGGATGAACACTTTCATCATCAAACATTCGAGTACGATTGTTTTCCACATCATAAAAGAGCTCGGTTCCTCTGGTCCCGGCACAATAAATATCAAAATTCCATAATTTTAATTTGCCATTGCGATCCACACCGGAAGTGACCTTCATCACTGCGGCAGGTCGGAAGCCTACAAACATAAATTCTTCACGTCTGGACCAGATTAATTGAACAGGTTTACTGCATGCCTTAGCTATTTTAGCCACTTCTACAGCTTGAAGGTCACTAATTTTACCGCCAAAACCGCCTCCCAAAAGTATTTGTTTCAAATGCACTTTTTCCAAAGGCATGTTCAGGGTTTCAGCGATTCGTTTTCGAGTGCCAAAAGGAGTTTGAGTAGAAGCCCACATAGTGAGTTTATCTCCCTCAAAAAAACAGCTAGCACAATGGGTTTCAATAGAAGCATGAGCTTTATAACCATCCAGATAATCTCCTTCAATAACGGTTTCTGAAAGCGTCTTGCCTGTGGCTAAGTTGCCTCCCTCTTGATGCACCCTGGAATCTTTGATGCTATCTTCTAAATATTTAAAAATAGTATCTTGATCTACTTTGTGTTCAGGAGCTTTCCATGTTACTTTTACTTTTTGAGCAGCAGCGTAGGCTATTTCCGAATTGGGGTGAACCACAGCAACTAAATCCCCGTCTTCTATTAATTTAGCTCCTTCAAAACCAACTAATTTTGAAGAATCAACACTTAGTTTTTTAGAACCAAAAACCAAAGGTCTAACGATACTCGCATAAACCATTCCGGGTAATTTTATATCTCCAGCATATTTTGCTTTCCCAGTAACTTTGGCCTCGGCATCCAATCGGATGATGGGTGTTCCAATGACTTTAAAATCCTTGGCTTTTTTGATAGCCGGTTTGTCTTTTAGAGTTTGAATAATCTTTTGGCCTTTGGTGAGGGCTGCATAGGATATTTTTCTGGAAGCATCGTTTTTAACATAAACAATTCCATCTTTTACCTCAAGCACTTCAGGAGCGACTTTCAACTGTTCCGCAGCAAGTTGCACCAAAAGGATTCTGGCTTCTGCAGCAGCAGCGCGTAGT
>JAEMQE010000127.1 GCA_022758945.1 Lentimicrobium sp.
ACCGCTTCCGGGTTCCATTTGGGAAATATTGTTGTCGTCTTTGTAGGTAAAGGTATGACTCGCACCCAATTGATGTCCCATTTCATGGGCAACAAATTCGGTATCAAAAATATCGCCGCTAAAATTAGTTGAAGTGGCACAAGTATAACCACCGCCTTTATAGTTGTCTGTACAAACACAACCTTTGCATCCAGCATCGCCACAATTTACTGTAGAAGTACCAAATAAATGACCAATATCATAATTGGCTTCACCAATAAGTGAAGTTAAGGTTGATTGAACTTCAGTTTTCCAGTTCGTTCTACTAGTAGAATCTGAATAGGGATCGGTTAAGGGATCGGTAAAAATCACACTATCATTATTGGCAATAAGTATCAGTTGAACACCAAAGTCTTTTTCGAAAACTCCATCGATTCTAGTCAGCGTGTTGTTCATACCAGCCAAAGTCAAAGCTTTAGTCCCTCCAAAGAATTGAGCGTATTCTGCTGTACAGGATAATGCCAGTCTGAAAGTTCTTAATTTTCCATCGTCAGCCCCTTTGGCTAAAATTCTGTTGACTCCTTTTTTTTGACCGTTGCCAATAGCATTATCGATGACACTACATTCAAATTGGTTTAAAGAATCTTTTTTATCCGATTTTTTATAAATGGTATAGGTATTCAAGTCTGAGGTTACCGGTTCGATGAATACGGCCGATTGATCTGGATATAAAGTCATGGATTTGAATCCTAATGGAGAGCTGCTGAAATAAGCTCGGGCTAGTGGGTTATCTACTCCTATGGCTACATAAGATTTTATTTCAGGATATTTAGCTGCCAATTCCGGTGCCAAAACAGCGTTTTCATAAACGTAAAAGTTTTCAAGATTTCCGTCACCGTTGGGTAAAGAAATAACAATATTTGAAGCGATATTAGAAGCATTCCTTTTTGGAGAAGAAGCTAACTTGTTTTTTAAAGAATGTAAATCTAAATCAAACAAATGTTTTAGCGGTAGGTCAGGTTTGTTGATACTTTTTGAATCGCTATTTCTGGATGATGATTTCCAAAAAGAATTCACATTTTGGGCAAATGAAACACTGCAGAATACCAACAGGACAGCTGTTATAAATCTGTTCATAATATTTGTAACTTAGTAGGTTAAGGCAGTTACAAATTTAGAAGACCTTCTCTTTTTATCGATAAAATTAACAAAAAAATCGATGAAATACACAAAAGCTATGAACTTTGTAGTAAAAAGATGTGTTTGAGCTTTGTTATAATTCGGTTTTATTAAATATTATTAATAAAAACAGTATGTTAACTTGCTGGTAATTTAAGGTTTATCATATCTATCAGTCGTTTAAATAAAAATTAGCCTTAATATAAAAAACATCCCTTTGTGGGATGCTTTTCTTGTAACTATGAATAGAGTAAAAAACGACTATTTTATATTTTATCCAATTTCAAATACCCAATATGCAGCGGGTCTTCTTCAAAAAAGGTTTTTACTTTTGTAATTTTCAGAGAATAATTTTCTTTATAATGTTCTGACAAAATATCGGCGACATTATAAATATCATCCACGTCAATTCCGTATTTATCGTCAATGTGTGAAGTAGCTCCTTTGAAACCGCAGTGTTTGTAGAAAGTGGTTGCTTTGGCGTTTTTGGATGCAACGTTTAAATTTTCGGCAATAGTGAGCATTTTATAATGATATTCTTCAAATTCATTTTCCTTATAACCGCCAAGATTGATGAAAAATAAATTATCAGAAACAGGATTTTCAGTTGTTTTTTTAGTGACAATTTCAATCGAAAAAGTATCGACCATAGTGACTTCGCGCCATGCATCAATATGAATTCGCCCTTTGGCTTCAGGCCAAAAATCTTTCATTTGGGGAATCAAATCTTTTAAGGTTTTGCTAATTCCAAAAAAAATATCGTGTTGTTCTGTATATCTGCCTTCGGGTGTACAACCCAGCATTATCATATATAATTTAAGTTTGTCTTTCATCTGTTGCTGCTTATTGTTTTTTATTGGTCACGTATAATTGCTTCGCCTGTTCGTTCCGATAATTATCGGGACTCGGGTCGCATATATCTTTTGTAGTGTTTGTATCCCATTTTTGCTATGCTCACTTCATAGTTACAAATATAATTCAATTTATTTTCATTAAATTTACCAAAAAATACTATTTTGGTTTGATTTTTGGATTAGCCTATTCGAATCAATAAAATACAAAAAATCATGAAAAAAATTATTACACTTTTAGCCGTAGTAGGAATGTTTAGTTTGCAGGGTTGTACAACAACAGATACGAATTATGTGGACAACGACACAATAAGCACCGTTTTTGAAACAAAACCAGTAAGTTTTATTGCAAGTAGTTATGCAGTTAAGTACATATTTCCTGCTCCAATATATTCTTCCGATGTTGTATTGGTTTACCGTTTAACAGGAACGGTAAATGGAAATGATTTATGGGAATTCTTACCTGAGACTCATTATTTTGCAGATGGGACAAGAGATTTTAGTTATAATTTCGATTTTACAAGAAATGATGTTCAGATTTATTTAGAAGGAAATGATTTACTGACACTTGATGCTTCTTATAGATTGAACCAAATTTTTAGAATTGTAGTTGTTCCAGGTAGTTTTGCTGCTTCATTAAAAACAACTAATTATCCTGCGGTAATGGCGGCTTTAAACGTAAATGAGAGTCAAATACAAAAGATTAATTTCTAAAAATAGTAATAAAGTTTAAATTAAAGGAAATCGAGAGGTTTCCTTTTTTTATGCTTTATAGATTTTCCTTACTTGTCCTATATCTTCCCCCTATCTTCCCCCAACCTGACCGCAATGAGTGGCAATAAAGTACGATTAATGAACAGATAGAAAAAAGTTAATTGCTATTTGCAGAATCTTCTCCTTTGTTCAGTTGCAAAGAAACTACAATTCCTATTAGAAGCGAAAGTGCAATAAAAGTCAATGAAGCCCATTCTGGCACTTCAAAAAGATCATGAAATAACATTTTTAGACCCACGAAAGTCAAAATTGCAATCAGACTGTATTCTAAATAACTGAATCTTTCGAGCATATTGGCTAAGAAAAAATACATAGAACGCAATCCTAAGGTGGCAAAAATATTGGAGCTGAACACTAAAAACGGGTCTGAGGTAATGGCCAAAATCGCCGGAACGCTATCCATTGCAAAAACAACATCCATCACTTCGATAACGATTAATGCTACAAATAAAGGTGTTGCTGCAGTGATGTGTCTTCTTTTTACAAAGAAATGTTCTCCATCGATATGATTTGAAATAGGCATTATTTTTCGTAATGTTCTATAGACAAAAGATTTTTTTGGTTCAAATTTTTCATCTTCACCGGTAAATAACATTTTCATTGCAGTAAAAATCAAGAATCCACCAAAAACATAAGCTGTCCAAGTGAATTTGTTGATAAGCAAAACGCCAAAATAGATCATCAATCCTCTAAACACAATCGCTCCTAATATTCCCCAAAATAAAACACGGTGCTGATATTTTTGTGGAATTCTAAATGCAGTAAAAATGATGGCAATAACAAATATATTATCGACACTCAAAGATAATTCTATTAGATAACCAGTAATGTATTTTATAAAAGCTGCCGCTGGTTTGAGTCCGTCAGGATTTGAAACGTAATTGTTGGAGTATAACCAATAAATAACTCCGGAAAAAAGAAAAGATAAAATCACCCATATTGCTGTCCATTTACTGGCTTCTTTAGTGCTAATAATATGAGGTGTTTTATTAAAAACGCCTAAGTCGAGTGCAAGAAATAGTAAAATAGCCGCTAAAAAGGAAATCCAGACAATCATATTTAATTATGAATTACGAATTATGAATTACAAAGTAATTTGATACAAAGATACTTTGTTGGACTTGATATAAAAGTTTAATTTAAATTTTAAGCAAAAAAAAGTGCTTTCATTTCTGGAAGCACTTTTAGTATAGATTGTGTTAAGATTACAATGCTGATTTCACAGTTTTGATAATTCTTGCTGCAATTTTATATGGATCACCATTAGAAGCTGGTCTTCTATCTTCTAAATATCCTTTCCAACCATGTTCTACAGTATATAATGGGATTCTGATTGAAGCTCCTCTATCAGATACTCCATAAGAGAAATCGTGAATAGAAGCAGTTTCATGTTTGCCTGTTAAACGTTGTTCGTTGTATGCTCCGTAAACTGCGATATGCTCTTCAACAACTGGACGGAAAGCTTCACATATTTTGTCATAAGTTGCTTTATCTCCACATGTTCTTAGCACTTCGTTAGAGAAGTTAGCGTGCATACCTGAACCATTCCAGTCAGTATCTCCTAGTGGTTTTGGGTGATATTCAATATAATATCCGTATTTTTCAGTCAAACGATCTAATAAATATCTAGCAACCCAGATTTCGTCACCTGCTTTTTTAGCTCCTTTAGCAAACAATTGAAATTCCCATTGGCCACAAGCAACTTCTTGATTGATTCCTTCAAAGTTAAGTCCGGCAGCGATACATAAATCGGCATGCTCTTCTACTAATTTTCTCCCGTGTGTATTTTTTCCTCCTACTGAACAGTAATACATTCCTTGAGGGGCTGGATAACCACCGATTGGAAATCCTAATGGTAATAAAGTTTTAGTGTCCATTATGAAATATTCTTGTTCGAAACCAAACCAGAAATCACCATCATCATCAATAGTAGATCTTCCGTTAGAAGGGTGTGGTTTGCCATCTGCAAACATAACTTCTGTCATTACTAAGTATCCATTAATTCGAGTTGGATCAGGGTAAATAGCAACTGGTACTAGTGAACAGTCAGAAGAACCACCTTCTGCTTGTTTAGTTGAAGATCCGTCAAAAGACCAATTTCCGATTTCGGCCAATGTTCCTTTAAAATTGTCGTGCTCTTCTACTTTTGTTTTACTTCTTAGATTTTGAGTTGGTTCGTATCCGTCTAACCAAATGTACTCTAGTTTTATTTTAGCCATAACAATAAAATATTAATTAAATGATATAAATATTTTGCAAATGTAAATTAAAAGTTTAGTGGTATAAAATAAAGGGGTATAAATTATATTCTACAATGCTATTTTTATGAATACCCTATTTTTGTATGGGTTAAATTTTAAATACTATATTTTTTGTATGCAAAAAATAATAATTACCTTTGATAAAAATTATCAAAATTATGTCAACATTACGTTTTCAAGCTTTAAAAGAAGCTTCCACCAGAAAACCAGTCCAATTCGAGGAGACTGATAGGAAATCAACTATTTTTGGTTCCAATGTATTTAATGAAGAAGCGATGAAGCAATATTTGACTTCTGATGCTTTAAAAGGAGTTCAAGGTGCTATTCAGCATGGAACTAAAATAGACAGGAAATTAGCCGATTATATTGCCATGGGTATGAAAGAGTGGGCTTTATCAAAAGGAGTAACTCATTATACACATTGGTTTCAACCCCTAACAGGAAGTACTGCCGAAAAACACGATGCTTTCTTCGAAACTTCTTATGATGGTAGCGATCCAGTAGAAAAATTTGGTGGCGGACAATTAGTCCAACAAGAACCGGATGCGTCTAGTTTCCCGAATGGAGGCATTAGAAACACCTTCGAAGCGCGAGGATATACAGCTTGGGATCCCACTTCTCCAGCATTTATTTATGGAACAACTTTATGTATTCCTACGGTTTTTATCTCTTATACGGGCGAAGCATTAGACAATAAAATTCCTTTGTTGCGAGCCTTATCTGCCATTGATGAAGCGGCTACTGATATTTGTAAATATTTTGACAAAAATGTTAAAAAAGTTACCGCAACACTAGGTTGGGAACAAGAATATTTCTTGGTTGACAGTGCTTTGGCCAATTCTCGTCCTGATATTTTAATGACAGGAAGAACTTTACTAGGTCACACTTCTGCCAAAGGGCAACAATTGGACGATCATTATTTTGGTTCCATTCCAACTCGTGCGTTGACTTATATGAGAGATTTAGAGCAAGAATGTATGTTGCTTGGAATTCCGGTTAAAACACGCCATAACGAAGTAGCACCCAATCAATTTGAGTTGGCTCCTATTTTCGAAGAAACTAATCTTGCTGTGGACCACAATTGTTTGTTGATGGATGTGATGCAAAAAGTGGGAGAGCGTCATGATTTAAAAGTTTTATTACACGAAAAACCATTCAAAGGAGTTAATGGTTCAGGGAAACACAACAACTGGTCATTGGCCACAGATACTGGTGTTAACCTATTGAGTCCTAGTAAAACGCCAATGAGTAATTTGCAATTTTTGGCTTTCTTTATCAATACCATCAAAGCGGTCAATGATTATGAAACTTTATTAAGAGCTGCCATTGCAACCGCAAGTAACGATCATAGATTAGGAGCGAATGAAGCGCCACCAGCTATTATTTCGGTTTTTATTGGAGAACAGTTGACTAAAGTTTTGGCCGAATTAGAAGGTGTTACCGATGGGAAATTATCGCCTGAAGAAAAAACCGATTTAAAATTGAATGTAGTTGGTAAAATTCCAGAAGTTATTTTGGATAATACCGATAGAAACAGAACTTCGCCATTTGCCTTTACAGGAAATAAATTCGAGTTCAGAGCTGTGGGTTCTTCTGCCAATTGTTCGAATGCAATGACGACTTTGAACACTATTGTTGCTAAACAACTAAAAGATTTCAAAATTGAGGTGGATGCTTTAATTGAAGGCAAAGACATGAAGAAAGACGATGCTATTTTCAATGTTTTGAGAGAATACATCAAAGTTTCCAAAAAAATTCTTTTTGAAGGAGACGGTTACAGCGAAGCATGGGAAATTGAAGCGGGCAAAAGAGGTTTGAGTAACTTCAAAACCACTCCAGAAGCCTTGAAAGCAAGAGCTTCTAAACAAGCTTTGGATTTATTTTCAGAGATGGGAATCTTGAATCACGTTGAAATGGAAGCGCGTTACGAAATCGAATTGGAAGAATATACTAAGAAAATCCAAATCGAAGGTCGAGTTTTAGGCGATCTTGCCATCAATCATGTTATTCCAACAGCTATTCGGTATCAAAATACTTTGATTGAAAATGTAAAAGGATTGAAAGATATTTTTGGAGATGAATTTAAAGCATTGGCAAAAGAACAAATTATAATTATCAGAGAAATATCAGGTCACATCGAAGGAATCAATTCAAAAGTGGAAGAGATGACTAACGAAAGAAAAATCGCCAACCATCTGACAAATGCTCAGGCTATGGCCGAGGCTTATTGCAACAATGTAAAACCGTATTTTGAAGAAATTAGAAATCACTGTGATAAACTGGAATTATTGGTAGATGATCAAATTTGGACATTGACTAAATACAGAGAATTATTGCTCACAAAATAATTACAACATGCTATTTAT
>JAEMQE010000054.1 GCA_022758945.1 Lentimicrobium sp.
TTAATAAATATTGTTCTAAATTTCTGTTTGTTGAAAGTTCATTTTCGATGGTTTTATCTTCAATATTGAAGTCAACATTCATTTTTTGAATGTCTTTTTCGTCAAGAAGATTAACTAAATCTTCGTCAGAAACTGTAGAATGATAGGTAATGTAATTTTCTAGTGTTACATCATCGATTTCTGGCGAATTACTGTAAAAATAATTGTAAACCGGAACAGTCAATGCCAAAACCACAACAGCAGCAGCTGCATATATCCAAGTTTTTCTCCTCGCAAAAAGCGAAATTAACTTTGGCTCTTTTTTGGGTAATTGTTGCATCATTTTTGCCGAAAAATCCTCAAAGTAATGCTCCGGAGTAGTAAATCCAGTTTTAATTTTTTGTTTGTTATCTAGTTTAAATGTTTTCATACTATTTATTAGACTTAATCGAAGTCATTAGGTTTAATTTGTTGTAACAAAGGCTTCTATTTTTTTTACGGCGTGGTGATAAGATGCTTTTAAAGCTCCTACCGATGTTCCCAGAATCTCTGAAATTTCTTCGTATTTAAGTTCTTCAAAATATTTCATTTTAAAGATTAATTGTTGTTTCTCAGGTAATAGTACAATTGCTTTTTGCAATTTTATCTGAATTTCATTTCCATCAAAATAGACGTCAGCTTTCAGATTATCGATAGTTTTGTTTTGTAATGTTTCTGATGAAACCCCATTTTTTTTAGCTTTTTGATTCAAAAAAGTCAAAGCTTCATTGGTAGCAATGCGATACATCCACGAAAAAAGTTTGCTTTCACCTTTAAATTTATTCAAATATTGGAATACTTTCACGAAAGTGTTTTGCAAAACATCATCAGCATCATCGTGGTCTATAACAATATTTCGTATGTGATTATACAGCGGTTTTTGATATTCTTTCAAGAGTTTTTCAAACGCCTGATTTTGCGTCTTTGGGTTTAATAACTCCTGAATGAATTCCTTTTCTTCTTGCAAAGCTATAATTTATCAGTTTAGAATGGAATTTATCAAATAGGTTTAATCACAAATAAAAATATTAAAATTCAGAAGGAATTTCTTTCTCAACTTTAGGTTTTGGGTTAATTTCTTCAGTTGCTTGAGTTGCTATCACTGTTGGTTTTGGCACCGCTTTTGGTCTTATTGGTAAATAAATTTCGGTTATCCATTTTGAAGGATTATTTATTTCATTTTTGCCAATTGTGTATATTTCAATATGAGAAAAAGTAGTATCAGCACTAAGATAATTTGTTCGAAGATATTCCATAGTTTTATCCAATGCTTTATTGGTATGTGAATAATCGCCTGTCAATGTTGTTTTTACAGCTTGGAAAGATGGAAGTTTTTCTGAGGAAATATCGCTTCCTTCGACTAGGAAAATCGGGTCTTTAATAGGAATACAAACTGACATTTTTGTCAGTTCATTGGCGGTATCATAAGTATGATAAATAACAAAAGGCTTTCCGCTTATGGTGATATTATTTTTTTTACAGAAATTAGTAACTTTAGTAATAACAATTCCGGAATTTTTGGAAATTTTTGAAAATTTGCTAGTAAATGTTTGTGCCAGGTAGAAAACTTCGGGATTGTTTACTAAACCATTTACTTTTACGGAATAAGTATTTATTTCATAATCTAATTTCTTGTCTAAATTGGCCAAACTTTTTTCGAACATGGAACCAAATATTTTCTCCGCACCGCCATTAAAAGCCGTTAGCACTTTGAAAAGAAAACCCATTCTTCCTTTTGCTTTCCAAGATACTTTTGTTTTTCCCAAAGTATCTTTGAAACTCATAGAAACATTAGCAGAATTGCCATTAAAATTCATCGTTTGGAGAATACTGTCGTTCTCTTTTATATTTATGGTTTGTAAATCTCCATCACCTTGTTTTCCATTCCAAGAACAAGAACTGCCTTTTCCAATGGTATTTTTTGAATAAGTAATGTTTATAAGAGAATCTTCAACAGCCAATGAATTCCAATCTCTCCAATTTTTATAATCGTTGACATAATTAAATACGGATGATTTTGGCGAATTGATAATTTTACTTCTTTCTACAGTAAAATTACCTTTTTGTGTTGCAACAAAAATGGATAAGGCTACTAAACTAAGCAATAATAAAAGAAAGAGGTACTTTAAAATTCTCATAATAAACGGTTTAATTTCTGTTGTAAAGTTAGAAATTTTATCAATACGTTTAACTGACATAAAAGTATAAAATTTATTTTCACAGTCATATTCGATAGATTTAGAAGAAACTACTATTTTTTTGGAAATTAAATCACAATATATCAGAAAGTTGCATTAGCAAGAAAGTTCCAACAAATACAGCAATTATTATTTGTATCCTTTAATTTTCTTCCAAATAAATGATGATTTTTGTGTTATGTTCAAAGAATACCTATATTTGTTTACTATTATTTATAAAACAACTAAATATCTTTAATGATGAAATTATTTAAAATTGCAGGTGTTTTTATGACGATTGGATTTTCATTTTTTTGTAATGCACAAATCAAGACTTCCGATGTAAAAACGACCGAAAAAGCGCCTTTTGATTACGTTGTTGAGCAATTTGCCGACATAAAAGTGTTGCGTTACCAAATTCCTGGCTGGGAAAATCTAACGCTTAAAGAACAAAAATTAGTATATTATTTGACTCAAGCCGGCTATTCTGGTCGAGATATTGGTTGGGATCAACATTACAAATACAACCTAAAAATTAGAAAAGCTTTAGAGAATATTTATGTAAATTATAAAGGAGATAAAAAATCAACGGATTGGAAAAACTTTGAAATTTATATCAAAAGAGTTTGGTTTGCCAGTGGAATTCATCATCATTATTCGAATGATAAAATTAAACCCGCTTTTTCTGCAGCCTATTTTGATGGTTTGCTGAAAGCCACAAAAACGAGCTTATCGCCTGCAATTGTTGCCGTTTTATTCAATGATGCCGATGCCAAAAAAGTAAATCTTGATGAATCAAAGGGATTATTAGAAGGTTCTGCCATCAATTTTTATGACAAAGGAATCACTGCAAAAGAAGTGGAAGCATTTTATGCCAAAAAAATAAGTCCGGATCCTAAAAAGCCATATTCTTTTGGTTTAAACTCTAAACTAGTTCGCAATTCAAAAGGACAATTAGAAGAGAAAGTTTGGAAAAGTGGCGGAATGTATGGTGCTGCGATTGACAAAATCATTTATTGGTTAGAAAAAGCAAAAAGCGTTGCCGAAAACAAACCACAAGCTGATGCTATTGGATTGCTTATTAGTTATTACAAAACAGGAAGTTTAAAAACGTGGGACGATTATAACATCGCTTGGTCTCAAGCAACAGAAGGAAATATTGACTACATCAACAGTTTTATTGAGGTGTATAATGATCCTTTGGGATATCGAGGTTCGTATGAAAGCATTGTTCAAATTAAAGATTTTGATATGTCTAAAAAAATGGAGGTGATTTCTAAAAACGCCCAATGGTTTGAAGATAATTCTCCTTTACTTCCTGAAAACAAAAAGAAAAACGTGGTGGGTGTATCCTACAAAACTGTGGTTGTTGCCGGTGAATCGGGTGATTCTTCTCCTGCAACACCAATAGGTGTCAACCTTCCAAACGCGGATTGGATTCGTGCCGCACACGGTTCGAAATCAGTTTCGTTAGGAAATATTATTGATTCTTATAATAAGGCAGGTGGTAAAGGAAGATTACAAGAATTTGCCAATGATCCTGAAGAAATAGCTTTGGCTGAAAAATATGCTGAATTAGGAGATAAAATGCACACGGCTTTACACGAAGTTATTGGTCATGCTTCAGGACAAATAAATCCTGGAGTTGGAACACCGAAAGAAACTTTGAAAAGTTATGCTTCGACTCTTGAAGAAGGAAGAGCGGATTTAGTAGGATTGTACTATGTTTATAGTCCAAAACTACAAGAATTAGGTTTAGTTGACGATTGGAAAAAACTGGGAATGGAATCCTATGATAGTTACATCAGAAATGGTTTGATGACTCAATTAATTCGATTGGAACCGGGTGCTAATATTGAAGAAGCACACATGAGAAACCGTCAGTTTATAAGTGCTTGGGTTTTCGAAAAAGGGAAAAAAGACAACGTAATCGAGAAATTAACTCGCAACGGAAAAACCTATTTCAACATCACTGATTATGACAAATTACACGAATTATTTGGACAATTGTTGCGTGAAATTCAAAGAATCAAATCAGAAGGGGATTATGAAGCAGGAAAAGCATTGGTCGAAAATTATGGTGTGAAAGTAGATCAAAAAATACACGCTGAAGTATTGGAACGCAACAAACAATTTACATCAGCTCCTTACAGTGGTTTTGTGAATCCGGTTTTGGTTCCTAAATTAGATGCGAAAGGAAATATTATTTCGATACAAGTAACACAACCCAAATCTTTTGCGGAACAAATGTTGAAATATTCTAAAACTTATGGTTTTTTACCTTTAGAAAATTAGAAAAATAGTTGATTTATATAGAAAAGGATGTCTTGATGGACATCCTTTTTTTTGTTATGAAGAAAAATTCTATCGTTTAAAAAATATTTTTATCATAAATAAAAGGATGATAAAAATGATAAACGCAATCAGAATCTTATAATTTCCTTTATAAAAAGTTTGATGCAGCTTTGCATCTTTTCGGTAAGCATAAATCATTGCGATAACGAAAGCAACAAAAAAAGCGGCTGCAAAAGCCAATTGTCCTGGACTAAACATAGTTTGAAATATTTTGAGCAAATTTAGGAATTAGTTTAGGAAAAGTGGCGTAATTTGCCAACTCATTTAATCAAATATAATTATGCAAAAACAAATCAACGCCGTCAAAGAATTTCATACCGCATTTAAAATTGGTCATAGTGAAGATCCAAGAGCCGATTTGGGCGAAATCAAAAACACACTTCGGTACAATTTGATGAAGGAAGAAAACGAAGAATATCTTGAAGCGGTTCAGAATAATGATTTAATAGAAATCGCTGATGCTCTAGGCGATATGATGTACATTCTTTGCGGAACGATTATAGAACACGGTTTGCAGCATAAAATTGAAGAAGTTTTCGACGAAATTCAACGCAGCAATATGAGTAAATTGGGCGAAGACGGACAACCTATTTATCGCGAAGACGGAAAGGTAATGAAAGGACCTAATTATTTTAAACCGGATTTTTCGAAAATACTTGGAGGAAGATAGCAGATAAAAAAGGTAGCAGATAGCAGATTGCAAAGAGCAAAAAAGCAGTTTAAAGATAAAAATTAGTATCTTTAAACTGCTTCAAATATTTATATTTATTCCAACCTGAAATCTGCCGTCTGCAATCTGTAACCTGAGAACTAAACCTTAACTGTCCATCCAAAAGTATCTTCGGCGAGTTTATGCTGAATATTAGTCAATTTATCTTTAAGTTGTAATGCAACTGAATTTTCTAATTTTGGCAATTCATAATACACATCCTGATATGAGAATCCAACAATTGGATTAACAACTGCGGCTGTTCCTGCTCCAAAAATTTCTTTCAGACTTCCATTTTTGGCACTTTCAACCAATTCAGAAACTAAAACAGGACGAACTTCTACTTTTATACCTTCACGTTTTGCCATATCAATAAGGCTTTTTCTGGTCACACCGTCAAGAATTCTTTCGCTAACAGGAGCTGTAAATAAAGTATCGTTTATTCTGAAAAACACATTCATTGTTCCAGCTTCTTCGAGTTTGGTGTGCGTTGCATCATCGGTCCAAATTACTTGTTGGAAACCTGCTTTATTGGCTAAATTTGTTGGATAAAACTGCGCAGCATAATTTCCTGCAGCTTTTGCAGCACCAATTCCGCCGTTTGCAGCTCTACTGAAGTGCTCTGCAATTAACACTTTTACCTCACCCGAATAATATGCTTTTGCAGGCGATAAAAGAATCATAAACTTGTAATCATTTGATGGATTTGCAATTACTCCAGTTCCGGTAGCAATCATAAAGGGTCTGATGTACATCGTGTTTCCTTTTCCTTTTTGAATCCAGGCTTCATCTAACTTCAATAATTGTTTTAATCCTTCCATAAATATTTCTTCTGGAACTTCTGGCATTGCCATTCTTGTTGCAGAATTATTAAAACGGTGATAATTTTCATCAGGTCTAAACAACCATAAATCATTATTATCATCTTTGTACGCTTTCATTCCTTCGAAAATGGCTTGACCATAATGAAAAACTTTGGCAGAAGGGTCTAACAAAAATGGAGCATAAGGTTTGATGATTGGTTTTTGCCATTCGCCATTTGTGAAATCACATTCGAACATATGATCGGTAAAAACTTCGCCAAAATGTAAATTATCAAAATCCACATCCTTTATTTTTGAAGTTGCGGCTTTTATGATTTCAATTTTGTTGGTTTGTGTTGCACTCATAATTAGTTATTCTATTTAATATTTTATATAAGGTAAGGTGATGGTAAACAAATTTACGTTTTGCAAAATTAAATAAAAATCATCAAATTGGTTATGAAAAAACCATTAATTATAGCATTTAACTGAGATTTATTTATATTCCAAAAAAAGTGAAAAATGGAGAGCTGATTTTATGATATATATATTAAATTGGAGTTAATGATGGTTAAACCTAAATTGGATTTAGTTAAATTTGACCAATCAATTGCATCTTAAAAGCTAAAAATCCTTCATACTATTTTGAAAAGAGAAATAATTCAAACTCAAGACAGTTCTACTACCATACATATTATGGAATGGGATGAATGTTATCATTCTAGATTTGGAGCTATTCAGGAAGCCCAGCACGTTTTTATTAAAAATGGACTTTCATTATTCGAAAACAAAACCATTTCTATTTTAGAAATTGGATTTGGAACGGGTTTGAATGCCTTTATTACTTTTTTGGAATCTAAAAAACTAAATCAAACAATTGATTATGTTGGAGTCGAAGCGTATCCTATTTCTGCAGAAGAAGTGCTGTCAATGAATTATGTTCCGGAATTGAATGCTGAAGATGAACGTACTATCTTCGAGAAAATGCACGGATGCAACTGGGAAGAACAAATCATTTTGAGAAAAGATTTTTTGTTAACGAAGAGAAAACAGTTTTTTGCCGACATTGATGACCTAGAAAAGTTCGACTTGATTTATTTTGATGCATTTGGCTATACTGTTCAACCCGAATTATGGAGCACGGCAATTTTCCAAAAAATGTACAATGCATTAAAGCCAAATGGAATATTAGTTACTTATGCCGCTCGGGGCGTTGTAAAAAGGAGTATGAAAGAAGTAGGTTTTACAGTCGAAAAGCTCGAAGGACCACCAGGAAAAAGAGAAATGTTTCGGGCAAGAAAAAGCTAATTATTATTTACATAAATATTTTTT
>JAEMQE010000094.1 GCA_022758945.1 Lentimicrobium sp.
GAGGTTTGTCTAAAAACAAGTTCATTAGGTTTTCAGCCCTTGATTCTCATAAAAATTCAAAAACAAACAACTAATTCTTAAAAACTTATTTTATGAAAACTTTACATTTTAATTATAGAAATATGCTGCTAGCTTTAATGCTATGTTTTAGCATATTGGGATTTGGACAAGCCAAACTCCCTAATATTGTCATTCTTGCTACTGGCGGTACCATTGCCGGAGCCGGGGTAAGTTCAACTGGATCAGCTTATACTTCCGGACAAGTAAAGATAGAAGCAATGATAGATGCTGTTCCGAATATCAGGTCTTTAGCTAATTTAAAAGGAGAGCAAATTGCCAACGTAGGTTCTCAAGATATGAGTGTGAAAGTTTGGCTCGATTTAGCAAACCGTATCAATACTCTTTTGGCAAGTCCTGATGTTGATGGTATCGTAATCACTCATGGAACTGATACACAAGAAGAAACTGCTTACTTCTTAAATCTTGTTGTAAAAAGTGAAAAACCAGTTGTTTTAACTGGTTCTATGCGTCCATCAACTGCTTTAAGTGCTGATGGTCCTTTGAATATGTATAATGCTGTGGCCTTAGCTGCTAATCCAAATGCAAAAGGATATGGTGTTATGGTAGTCATGAATGATGATATTCATGCTGCAAGAGATGTCAGAAAAATGATTTCAACACCAGTACACACCTTTCAGTCTCCACAAGAAGGATTGATAGGAACCGTAATTTTTGGAGATGTATTATTCTTCCACAAACCAAGCGGTCGTCATACCACTAATAGTGAATTTTCAGTAGATGGTTTGAAATCATTGCCACGCGTTGATATTGTTTACGGATGCGCAGATATGTCAACCGATTTAATTGATATTATGATTAAAGCTGGAGCCAAAGGAATTGTAATTGCCGGTGTTGGTGATGGAAATATGAATGCCGGAACATTAGAAGCAGTGAAAAGAGCAACGAAAGCTGGAATTCCCGTAGTTAGAGCCACACGTGTTCCTATTGGAGCAGTACTAATAAAAGGGGAAGTGGTTGATACTGATTATGGAAGTGTTTCTTCTGATGAGTTAAATCCGCAAAAAGCCCGAATTCTATTGATGTTATCACTATCAAAAAACAGAAGTAGAGAAGATTTACAAAGACTATTTATTGAGTACTAACTTAAAAAAACAAGTTATGAAAAAATTCTATGGTTTAGTAGTACTGCTTTCCGTTTTGTTACTTCCACTTGCTGTTAGGTCGCAAACACAAGAAGGGGATACCATTACCTACAAATCTCTCATTCCCGAGGTGAAGCAAGGATTGCTCAAAAATATGAGCATGATTGCCAATATGCAATTCTCTGAGCGAAATGAATTTGTAGATGGGAATTATAGTGCATCGAAGTTTAAAATGGAGCAGTTTCGGTTAGAGTTCAAAGGCTATGTTCACGATAAAGTATATTTCCGTTTTCGTGACCGATATACCCGCGCCCAAACTTCGGAATCTATTGATAATTTGAGTCGTTCTGTTGATTTGGCTTTTATCCGTGTGGATGCCACTACCAATTTGAATTTTACGCTTGGTAAGATGTGTGCTGCTTGGGGTGGATTTGAATTCGACTATAATCCCATAGATATTTATGAATATTCTGATATAATTGAAATGGCGGATAACTTCTTAACAGGAGTTGGGGCTACTTATCAAGCCAATAAAAACAATTCCTTTACTGTTCAAGTATTGGACTCACGAACCAAAACTTTTGATGAATTATATGGTGATCAACCCAATCATGTTGAGTCAAAAGCACCTTTAGCTTTTGTAGCCAACTGGACAGGAAGTCTTTTTGACGGAAAGTTGAAAACGATGTGGGGTTATGCTTTACACACCGAAGCAGAAAGTACTTTTATGAATTACCTAGCTTTAGGTCAGGAACTTACTCTTGGTAAACTGGTAATTGCTTATGATTTTAAGTTGAGCAACGAAGATCTGGATAGAACTGGAATTGTAAGTGCTACTGTTCCGGATTCGCTTTATCCTTGGGCACTTGAAGATACTGAGTATATAGGTCATTGGATGCATATCCATTATCGATTAAATGACAAAGTGAATTTATCATTGATTGGAATGATGGATATTGCGAATTGGCAAAATGATAACTTGGATCCATTGAAAACAGACAATCATATTCGTACCGCTTGGGGGTATATACCTTCAGTAGAATATTATCCTTGGAAAGACCTTAATTTAAAGTTTTTCGCCAACATTGTTGGAAGGGTATATGATTATTCTGATTATGCCACAACAAGATTCGGGGCTGAAGATTATAATACTGCCCGTTTTACTGTTGGGTTTATAGCACCATTGGGAATATTCTAGTATAGAAGTAAATAAATTGGTTGGTAGAACCAGAAGCATTTTTCTTAAGGAATTTTTTGGTTTGGTTAATAAAAGATTAGAGTTATTTTTTACCCTTAAGAATATTTGCTTCTGTTTTTTTTTTGAAAATTAGAAAATTGTTTTAACAAAAGTTTGCAAGGTTTGGATATAGAACAGAAAGTTCTCGATACATCCCGATTGCATAGGGACACTCGAACTCAATGTCATTAAGTTAAGAGATTTATTTGTCATTCCGACAAAGGAGGAATCACATTAGTTGCTCACGTTATGTGATTCTTCACTGCGCTCAGAATGACAAAATCGATACGATTATCACTTAACTTATTAACATTGCATTAATGCAACTAAATCATACGATCATGGAAGAAAAAATCACCAAAGGAAACTGGGAACACTATAAATCAGTTTACCTGTTCCTAATATCATTCGGTATCGCTCTGGGATTAACATTGCTACTGAAAGAACCAAGTTTCAACGATTCACAGGTATATGTTCTGTTTCTTTTATTTTTTGCTTTAGGTCTGTGGTTTACAGAAGCCGTTCCAGCATTTGCTGTTGGCATTTTCATCATAGCCTATCTTGTTTTTATGCTTGGAAATCCAAATCTCAATTCAGCCCCTGAAAATATTGAAAAGTATGTTACCACTTTTTCCAGCAGTGTAATTTGGCTTATGCTTGGAGGCTTTTTTATGGCAGCTGCTATGACCAAAACTCAACTAGATGAAGCCTTGTTCCGATTTACATTAAAAATTTCGGGTTCCAATCCGAGGAATTTGCTCATTGGATTGATGTTAACCACGATGATTGCTTCGATGCTCATGTCAAACACAGCCACAACAGCTATGGTTATTGCGGCGATTATGCCGTTGCTGCATTCCTTAGGAAAGGAATCGCCCTTGACCAAAGCATTTCTTTTGGGTGTTCCTATTGCAGCGACTACAGGTGGTATGGGCACCATTATTGGAAGCCCTCCCAATCTAATTGCT
The DNA here is from genome assembly GCA_022758945.1 of Lentimicrobium sp. Lineage (GTDB taxonomy): Bacteria > Bacteroidota > Bacteroidia > Flavobacteriales > Flavobacteriaceae > Flavobacterium. The sequence continues at coordinate 3,369 of JAEMQE010000094.1, forward strand.
ATTGGTGCTTTGGAAAATGCAGGTATTGAAGTTTCGTTTCTTGATTGGATGATTTATGGCTTACCTCTTGCCTTTGTGCTTACCGCTATTAGTTGTTTTGTATTGATTCGGGTTTATATCAAAGATTCCCAACCCATTTCACTCGATTTTCTTCTTGTTCAACAAGATGAGCTGTCCGTTAAAGAAAAATTGAAAAGGGTTACGGTTATTGTCATTATCGCAGTCACTATTCTTTTATGGTTGACTACATCATTCCATGGGTTAAAAGTTGCTGCTGTTTCGGCAATTCCACTAGTTTTTCTACCTCTTATGGGGATTCTTAAAAATAAAGATGTTCGGGGGCTTCCTTGGGATACGCTTTTACTCGTAGCAGGTGGATTGTCACTTGGAATGGCACTGTTGCATTCCGGTTTGCTGGATCATTATGCAGGTTATATCAAGCAAATGGAGGTTCATTATATTGTTCTGTTGCTTTTGTTTGCATTTCTAACGATGATTTTATCCAACATTATGAGCCACACGGCAACGAGTACAGTATTGATTCCTCTTGGAATGGCAATCTTAGTGAGTGTACAGTCTGAGATTGCTCTCATCATTGGACTTGCTGCATCAACCGCGTTGTTTCTTCCGGTTTCTACGCCACCCAATGCTATTGCTTACAGTACTGAAATGCTGGAAATAAAGGATTTCAGAACCGGGGGTATTTTAGTTGGATTGCTTGGGCCCATTTTAATTGTCTTATGGGTACTGCTCGTATCTTGATTTATAGGATTAATAAATAAAATACAATATGAAAGAAAGCAAAGGTTATTCCTTGTTACGTGATCCCCGAAAAAATAAAGGAACTGCATTTACAGTAGAAGAAAGAAAGAAATATGGTCTAGATGGACTCTTGCCTACACAAGTTGAAACCATTGAAACACAAATGCTACGGGTTAATGAACAACTGGATCTGATAGAAGAACCTATCAATAAATATGTCTATTTGACCACTTTGCTCGATACCAACGAAACTTTGTTTTTTGATTTGATCATTAATAATCCTGCCAAGTTTTTACCATTGGTTTATACACCAACTGTAGGGGAAGCATGCGAGAAACTGGGTCATATTTCACGACGTGTCAGAGGACTTTTTATCTCTATTGAGCAGAAAGACCACATCAAGGAAATTCTGCAAAACTGGCCTGAGAAAGACATACGGTTTACCGTAGTGACTGATGGAGGAAGAATTCTTGGATTGGGAGATTTGGGAGTATGCGGATTAGGGATTCCTATTGGAAAACTAGCTTTATATACAGCTTGTGCCGGAGTTCCTCCAGAACATACTCTTCCCATTGTTTTGGACACCGGAACTAACAATGAAGTATTTTTGAATGACCCGCTTTATCCAGGATTAAGGCGCAAGAGAATTGAAGGAAAGGAATATGATGATTTTATTGAAGCATTTGTCTTGGCCATCAATGAAGTTTATCCCAAAATATGCATTCAATGGGAAGATTTTAGAGGGGTTGACGCTATCCGAATTTTGAATGAATTTCGCAATAAAGTTTGCACTTATAATGATGATATACAGGGTACTGCAGCCATTGCCACTGCCGGTTTTATCTCTATCAGCCGGTTAACGGAAAAGCCTTTCGTTGAACAAAAATTTCTTTTCTTCGGAGCAGGAGCCGCAGCTTTTGGCATTGCTGATTTGCTGGTACAAAAATTTCAAAAAGACGGATTGAGCAGGGAAGAAGCTTTGGAACACATTTGGATGTTCGATGTCAACGGATTACTTGTTGAATCAAGAAATGATTTGGTTGATTATCAGAAGCCCTTTGCTCATAGTGGCGATTTTACAAATAATTTTGCCAAAGCCATTCTTCAGGTAAAACCAACTGCTATTATTGGTGTCAGTACTGTTGGGGGAGCCTTTGACCAACAGGTTATTAAAAACATGAGTCTGGTCAATAAAAGACCCATCATTTTTCCGTATTCTAATCCCACTTCCCATTCTGAATGTACTGCCGAAGAAGCTTATGTATGGAGTAAGGGAAAAGCTATTTTTGCCAGTGGCAGTCCTTTTGCACCAGTGGAATATGAAGGGAAACTATTTACTCCGGGTCAGGGAAACAATGTGTTTATTTTTCCGGCAATGGGTTTGGCTCTATTTGCTACAGAAGCTAAAAGGGTTACAGATGACATGTTTATCATTGCAGCCGAAGCTGTAGCGATGCAAGTTACCCAAAACGATTTTGAAAAAGGGCTTATCTATCCTCATATCAATGATATCCTGAAAGTATCTGTAAATGTTGCGGTCAAAATTGCGGAAGAAATTTTTGCAAGCGGATTAGCCGGGATTGAAAGACCAGATGATATAAGGGCATTTGTAAAAAGTAAGATGTATGTTCCTTTGTATCAATAATTTTGTTGGTTTAAAAAAAATTAATATCCTTTTTTCTTTAAAACATAGGAGAAATTAAGGTTCATTAAGACTAAAATTTAATTTTCTTAATTTTTTAATAGTTTAAAAAATAAATATTTTGGTTTGTTTAGAGGACTGACTTATAAATATTTATTTGTTAATTTACAGTATGAATATTAAATTCATAACAACTTAGAATCAATTTGGTAATTTTTCCACTATTATAAAAATGCAAAGGAATCTATTATTTTGTCTTGCTTTTATTTGTGTATCCATACTGACTGTTCAGGCACAGAAGAACGACACCATTTATTTAAGAAATGGTGACAGAATCACAGGAGAGTTAAAGAAATTCGAATATGGTTTGCTTACTTTGAAAACAGATGCTATGCAGACTGTCAGTGTTGAATATGAAGATATTAATACAATCTATTCCGCAAAATTCTTTGATATTCGCACCAATACAGGCAATAGGCATTTTGGGCGCATTATAAAATCAGATGTTCTTGCCACGGTAAAAATTGTAACCTTTACTGACACCATTCCCAAACGCTTGTGGGATATTGTTACGATTACACCAATTAAACAAACTTTCTTTCAGAAAATTGATGGTTCGGTCGATTTTGGTTTGAGCTATTCTAAGGCCAGTGACGTTTTTCAATACAGTGCCAATTTGCAAGCCACGCACAGAACTATTAATTATGCTACAAAATTTAATTTGAGCAGTATTTTGACCGATAATGGTGATGAAGGTATTTCGCGTAACAATGATATTGGGATTGGGCTCACCCGATTTTTGCCCAACAAATGGTTTGCCAGAGCAACAGCGCAAGGGCAAGAAAATACAGAACTTGATCTTGATTTCAGGTTGCAAGGAGGAATAGGAGGTGGTTATGATTTTGTTCGAAATAATTCGATTCGATTGTATGGAATGGCTGGTTTGGTTGCCAATCACGAAAGAGCTGTTAGCAGCTCGGAAGTTTCAGATAATATAGAAGGTTTATTGGCGGCACAATTCAAATGGTTTCAATACCGCCATCCCAAAATAGATATTACCAGTAATTTTGAGTTGTATCCGTCGCTTACCATCAATGATCGGGTTCGTTTTGAATATGATATTGCGGCGAAATATGAACTCATCAAAGACTTGTTTTTCAATCTTCAGTTTTATGGCAGTTCGGATAGTAAACCTTCAAATGGTGGAACCTCAAAGAGCGACTGGGGAATTATTACTTCGATAGGATATACTTTTTGATATTTTTTAGAACTAAATTTTCATAGCAACCCTTGTTCCATCAGGTCATAAATCAATTCTGAGATTCGGGTTTTACCAGATTTTTTGAGGATATTTGCCCGATGGGCATTGACAGTATTTTGGCTTACAAAAAGCTTTTCCGCAATTTGTTCAGTGTTAAAGCCCTGCTCTATCAACTTGATAATCTCAAATTCACGTTTTGTATAAATATTGCCTATTTGTAACAGTTTTTCATCGGGATATCTAAAATATGATAAATCGTTTCCTGAATAATAATGATAATGTTTTCTTATCTTTTTGTACCCATCTATGTTTGTGTATAAGTTAAGACTATAGACTGTTTCAATGGGAGCAGAAGAA
>JAEMQE010000181.1:0-2267 GCA_022758945.1 Lentimicrobium sp.
AAAAACCTGGAACGAGATACGGACGAATGACAGTTGGGCGATTTTCAAAATTATGTCCGAGTTTGTAAATGGCTATGAAAATATGGCAAGGATAGGTCCTTGTGTTACCCTTTTTGGTTCTGCCAGAAAAAAACCGGAGGATAAATATTATTTATTGGCAGAAAAAATTGCATACAAAATAAGCAAAGCAGGTTACGGCGTCATCACTGGAGGCGGTCCAGGAATTATGGAAGCGGGGAATAAAGGTGCACATCTGGGTGGCGGAACTTCGGTGGGATTGAATATTGAATTGCCCTTTGAGCAACATTTTAATCCCTATATTGACCGGGACAAGAACCTGAATTTCGATTATTTCTTTGTTAGAAAAGTGATGTTCGTGAAATATTCACAAGGATTTGTGGTAATGCCAGGAGGTTTTGGCACATTAGACGAAATGTTTGAAGCGATTACCTTGATTCAGACGAAAAAAATTGGAAAATTCCCAATTATATTGGTTGGTTCTTCGTTTTGGTCAGGATTGATAGACTGGATGAAAGCAGTTTTAGTAGAACAGGAACAAACCATAAATGCCATAGATTTGGATTTATTCAAAATTGTAGATACCGAAGATGAAGTAGTTGATGTTTTGGATAAATTCTACAAAAAGTATGATTTGTCACCTAATTTTTAACTAATTTTATTCTATTTCTTTCCAAATTATTTTAAATACACTAATTGAAATCATTTCATAAAATCATCATTTGCATTTTGGTGTTTTTTGCCTCGGCAAAACAATACGCACAGCACCATTCCCAAATGGATGTTGAAGTAAATTTGGAAAAAAAAACCTTGACTATTCAGCAGGAAATTGAATTTTTCAACCAATCTGATGACACCTTGACAACCATTGTTTTGAATGATTGGAACAATGCTTATTCCTCAAAAACAACGCCTTTAGCCAAACGATTTTCAGATGAATTTTACAGAGGCTTTCATATGGCACCTGAAAAAGAAAGAGGAAGCACGAACATCATAAACGTTTCATCAACTGATAAAACAAACCTTTCTTGGGAAAGAACCGAAAAAAATCCAGATTTTATAATCATAAGATTAGGTACTAAATTAGCGCCTAATCATAAAATCACGTTGCAACTTACCTATGTTATAAAGGTTCCAAGTGATAAATTTACCAACTATGGTTATACTGAAAAGGGGGGAATGTACCTGAGAAACTGGTTCCTCACACCTGCTCGCTATGAAAACCATGATTTTGTTAAATACAACAATTACAACCTCGACGATATTGCAAATGCCATTTCTGATTTTGATATTATATTCAGAATTGCAAAAAACACTGAACTAACAACAGATTTGGACACAGAGAAAACAACGCAGGCTGATAATTATTCCATTTATAAACTCAAAGGAAGCAACAGAACTGATTTTAGTGTTTTTATAGAGCCAAAATCAAGTTTTCGAAGCTACAAAAACAGTTCCGCTGAAGTTCTTACGAATCTAAGAGGGTACAAGGCTGACGAAATTCAAAAAGCAATTGTTATAGACCGAATCGTAAATTTTGCGAACAAATTAATTGGAAAATCTCCATATGAGAAAATCATCGTTTCACAAGCTGATTATGATCGAAATCCTTTTTATGGACTGAACCAAATGCCCACTTTTTTGGTTCCGTTTCCTGATAACTTCCTTTTTGAAATTAAATTTTTAAAAACCTATTTAAACAATTATCTGAAAAACAGTTTGAAGCTGGATCCTCGAAAAGACAACTGGATTTATGACGGAATTCAAATATATACTATGGTACGATATATGGAAGAAAATTACCCCAATTGTAAGATGACAGGTAGTGTTTCGAATCGTAAATTGTTCAAGGGGTTCCACTTATTTAATTTAGATTTCAACGAGCAATACAGTTATTTTTATTTACTAATGGCACGAAAAAATTTAGATCAGCCTCTTGGAGATCCAAAAAATACATTAATAAAATTCAACGAACAAATTGCGAGTAAATATCGGGCAGGATTGAGTTTGATTTATTTGGATGATTTTCTTGGACAACCTTTTATGTCTAATAGCATTCAACAATTTCATACTCTTAATTATAAAAAGCAAACTAATGCAAATGATTTTGAAACCCTGTTAGAATCGAATACGAATAAAAATATTGATTGGTTTTTTAATATCATTATCAATTCAAGGGAAATCATTGATTACTCGTTTTCGAAAGTATCAAAAACCAAAGATAGTGTTTCATTTTCTTTGAAAAATAA
>JAEMQE010000181.1:2367-7363 GCA_022758945.1 Lentimicrobium sp.
ATGCAATTTCGAAATGAGGATTATAGAGACAATCGAAAACAAATGGTGCTTTTTAGACAAGTCATTATTAATCGGGAAAAGAGCGAAATTGTTATTGACAGCTCCCTTCAGGATTATTCCGTTTTTGATGCAAAATACATTAACTCAAGGACAGAACTTACAAATCATATGAGCTTTGTGGGAGATATTCAATTTTCGGGTGAATTTGGTAAAATTTCGACCGAAATTCAATATAGAAAACTCTTTGAAAACAATCATCAACTTAGTCTTCGAATGTATGCCGGTAGCTTCTTATACAATAATTCAAATTCTGACTTTTTTAGTTTTGCGTTAGACAGACCTACGGATTATCTTTTTGACTATCCTTACCTGGGAAGATCGTCCAGCACAGGAATTGTGAGTCAGGAATTTATTATGGCTGAAGGTGGATTTAAATCAAAACTAAGTTCACCTTATGCAAACCAATGGATTACAACCATAAATGGTAGCTATTCCCTTTGGAACTGGATAGAAGTCTATGGTGATGTGGGTTTCGTTAAAAATAAACCACAAAATACAAAATTCCTTTATGATAGTGGTATTCGACTCAATTTACTAACAGATTATTTTGAACTTTATTTCCCTATATGTTCCAGTAAAGGATGGGAAATTGCACAGCCCCATTACAGTGAGACAATACGATTTGTAATCACACTTTATCCAGAAAAACTAATCTCGCTTTTTACTCGAAAATGGTTTTAATGGGATTCTATTCTGCAAAACCAACGCATATATTATATTATTATCAATAATATTGGATTATACGTAAATATTATACAACAAAAAAGTCATATATCAAAAATAAATTATTGAAAATTAAATTCTATTTCTTTCAATGAATTATGAAAATAGCCAGTTTTTAAGTAAATTTGCCTCCAAAGTTATACTTTTCAAATATGATAAAAGAAGAAACCAATACTACATTGACATTTGAAGACTTCAAAACCGAAGTTTTGAAAGATTACAAAATAGCAATCACAAGCAGAGAATGTAGCCTGTTGGGACGTAAGGAAGTATTAACCGGAAAGGCTAAATTTGGGATTTTTGGCGACGGAAAAGAAGTTCCTCAGTTAGCAATGGCAAAGTTCTTTAAAAACGGCGACTTCCGTTCAGGATATTATCGCGATCAGACTTTTATGATGGCAATTGGCGAATTAACAATCCAGGAATTCTTCGCGGGTTTATATGGTCATACTGATATTTCTCAAGAACCAATGTCAGCCGGAAGGCAAATGGGTGGTCATTTTATGACTCATAGTTTAAATGACGATGGCAGTTGGAAAGATTTAACCAAACAAAAAAATTCCAGTGCTGATATTTCTCCAACAGCATCTCAAATGCCAAGAATGCTGGGATTAGCACAAGCATCAAACATATACAGAAGCATACCTGAACTTGCCAATAAATCTAATTTCTCCATAAATGGAAATGAAATTTCCTGGGGAACCATTGGAAATGCAAGTACTTCCGAAGGTTTATTTTTTGAAACCATAAATGCTGCCGGAGTGCTTCAGGTTCCAATTATTTTGAGTGTTTGGGACGACGAATACGGAATCTCCGTTCACGCAAAATACCAAACCACAAAAGAAAGTATTTCCGAAATTTTAAAAGGATACCAACGTGATGAAAATAGCAATGGTTTCGAAATTTTAAAAGTACACGGTTGGGATTATCCAAGTTTGATAGAGACTTATGAAAAAGCTGCCAATTTAGCCCGCGAACAGCATATTCCTGTGCTCATTCACGTCAATCAATTGACACAGCCACAAGGACATTCCAGTTCCGGTTCGCACGAGAGATACAAAGACTCTACAAGACTGGATTGGGAGAAAGATTTTGATTGCATCCGGCAAATGAAATTATGGATGATTGCTATCAATATTGCTTCCCCAGAAGAAATTGAAGAAATAGATTTAAAAATAAAAATGGAAGTCCTTGAAGGGAAAAAAGCAGCTTGGAATGCCTTTATCGACCCTATTATTGCTGACCAAAAGGAACTGGTTTTATTGTTAGAAAAAATAGCTCACGCAAGCCAAAATAAAGATAGCATTCTAAAACTTACTGCTAATTTAAACAAGATAAAAATTCCCCTTAAAAAGGAAATTCTTGTAACGGCTCGCAAAGTTTTGCGATTGGTCATCAATGAAAACAGCAAACCTGAATTATCAGGTTGGATTACTTCGTACATCAAAAAAAGCCAACCAAAATTCAGTAGTCATTTATATTCAGAATCCCGTTCGAATGTGTTTTCCGTGAAAGAAGTTTTACCTGAATACGCAGATGATGCTAAAGAAGTTACTGATGGTCGAATGATCTTGCGTGATAATTTTGATGTTCTTTTTACAAATCACCCGGAAGTATTAATTTTTGGTGAAGATGCAGGAAGTATTGGAGATGTAAATCAGGGATTAGTTGGATTACAAGATAAATTTGGCGAAACTCGTGTTGCTGACGTCGGAATTAGAGAAGCCTCCATTATTGGTCAGGGAATAGGAATGGCACTGCGCGGACTTCGTCCCATTGCTGAAATTCAATATTTAGATTATTTATTATACGGCGTTCAGATTTTGAGCGATGATTTAGCCACTTTGCAATATCGAACCCTTGGAAAACAAAAAGCTCCATTAATTATAAGAACTCGTGGACATCGATTAGAAGGAATCTGGCATTCTGGCTCACCAATGGGAATGTTAGTAAATGCTTTAAGAGGAATTCACATTTTGGTTCCAAGAAACATGACCAAAGCTGCCGGTTTTTATAACACATTGTTAGAATGTGACGAACCTGCACTGGTTGTCGAATGCTTGAATGGGTATCGACTAAAAGAAAAAACTCCACTAAATTATGGTGAATTCAAAACTCCAATTGGAGAAGTTGAAACTATAAAAAAAGGGGGTGATATTACTTTAGTTTCTTACGGTTCCACTTTGAGATTAGTGGAAGAAGCCGCAAAAGAACTTCTCGAAATTGGTATCGATTGCGAAATAATCGACGTACAATCTTTGCTTCCTTTTGATGTAAATCACGATATTGTAAAAAGTATTACCAAAACAAATCGACTTTTAATAATAGACGAAGACGTTCCTGGTGGCGCTTCGGCTTACATTTTGCAACAAATTATTGAAAATCAGGATGGCTATAATCATCTGGACAGCAAGCCGCAAACCTTGACATCAAAAGCGCACCGACCAGCTTACGGAACGGATGGCGACTATTTTTCAAAACCATCCATCGAAGATATTTTCGAAAAAGTATATGCTATGATGAATGAAGTAAATCCTTCAAAATATCCGGTTTTGTATTAAAAATATTTGGTTTTTTAATGCAAATGAAGATTTGAATTTAGAACCTGATTATTAAATTAGAACAGACCTATGAGGTTTTAAAAACCTCATAGGTCTTATTTTTTACTTCATAATTTTAAACTTTCTCAAAACATTATCAATAACCTGATTTATTTCTATAGAAATTACAAACTTGTAATTAAGATAAACGTAGGCAATGGTCATTAATATCGATTTTAAAACAATCGAAATGATAGGATTAAAAGGAAACTCCCAAAAGTAAAATGCAAGAAACAAAACAAGTGTAAGAGCAATTGAATATAGGGTTTGATTGGTAAAAGGATACAAATTCAATTTTTTTACCACAAAAAGTAATTTGGCTAAACTGTATAAAGTAATAGACAATAAAGTGGCAAATGCTGAACCAATAATACCAAAAATCGGAATGAAAATCATATTTAACACTACAGTTAAAATGACCAAAACCACTCCCAAAAACAAAACAGTTCGATAGTATTTTGTATTGAAAATAATAGCATTATTATTCCCTAAAATCAAATCAAAATATTTAGAAAGACCAATCATAAAAACGACCAAAATTCCTCCGGCATATTCTGGCGGAACCATTTCATACAATTTATTGATATTCACAAAAATCCCCAACATTACGTAACCACCCACCATTTGGAGGTTGATGGATGTTTTTTTGTATAAAATATTCATTTCGTCGTGTTTGTTTTCGTGCATCAATTTTGCCGTAATAGGATACACAATTTGATGCATGGCACGACTGGGAACCGAAATAACCAAAGCAATATAAGTTGCCACCGAATAAAAGGCGATGTTTTCAATATTCATATATTGATTCAATATCATTTTATCACCATCTAAAAGTAGATTGGCTACACTTCCTGACAAAATAATATAAAAAGTATAAGTCAAAATAGCTTTGGTATTAAGTGGAATTTTGAATTGAAAATTCGGTTTTTCAACCCTAAAAGCATAAAACATCGTTATCAAAAGGGCCAAAAGATATACAACAGCAGTAGCATAGACAAAGCCTTCAACAGTTATCCAATGATAATACACTCCAACTAATAAAAATAATGATGCTGTTCGTAAACCTACTTCTTTTATAAAATTTCCAAAAACGGAGTGCATATGAACCCGCAACCAGGCATAAAAAATTTCGAAATAAGCCATACATAAAGCTATGAACGGTATAAGCCAAATATAGCTTTTGACTACTGCATTCTTTTTAGATAAGAAGTATAAAATCTCGTCTTGAAATAAAAATCCAATCAATAATAATGGAATTATTAGCAGCAAGGGAAACAAAACGGTAAACGATAAAAACCGCGATCGTTCTGCATCTGTTTGATATTGTGAATAAAATTTGACCAAGGTATTTTGCATCCCAATGGCAAACAAAGGCATAATTACATTGGCACTGGATGTGATGTAATTCGTTAAACCATAGAAAGTTGCTCCAAGAAAAACAGGATACAAATAAATGGTATTGATACCACCAATCGCAAAACCGATGTAGGTAATTATGGTATTTTTGAACGACTGATTTAATACTATTCCCATTATTTATTTGTCATTGCGAGGCACTAAGCAATCTCACTTTTAATTTATGATATGTCAATCAATTCAACCAATTTCCCTGT
>JAEMQE010000081.1 GCA_022758945.1 Lentimicrobium sp.
GAGATCATTAGATCGTTTTTTGAACCACTTCAAAAATTTTAGTGTCTTCGCACTTCAATGTTTTGGAAGGAAACTTCAGCAGTAATGCATAATCGTGAGTAGCCATAATTACTGTTTTTCCTAACTCATTTATTTTTTTCAAAACCTCAAGAACTTCAACACTAGTTTGCGGATCCAAATTTCCGGTGGGTTCATCAGCAAGAATTATTTCTGGATTATTAAGTAAAGCTCTTGCTATTGCTACCCTTTGTTGCTCACCACCAGAGAGCTGATGCGGCATTTTATTAGCATATTCTTTTACATTCACTTTGTCTAAAACTTCGTCAATTTTGTTCTGAATTTCAGTTTCGTCAGTCCAACCAGTTGCTTTTAACACAAAATGCAAATTATCTTTTACGTTACGATCTGGCAATAATTGAAAATCTTGAAAAACAAAACCTATCTTTCTTCTCAAAAACGGAATATCATCTTCTTTTAAAGTGGCCAAATCAAAATCCACAATTTTTCCTTCACCATCAGCCAAAGGTAAATCGGCATATAAAGCCTTCATAAAAGTACTTTTTCCAGAGCCGGTTTTTCCAATGATATAAATGAATTCACCGTGCTTTACCTCAAGATTTATATTTGATAAAATAATTTTTCCTTCTTGAGAAATAGTTGCGTTTTTTAAAGACAGTACAGATTGTGACATTTGAAATTTTGTTTATGGTGTAAAAGTAACAAGATAACGGCGGCATTCAAAATAAATTTTATTCAAATATAAGAGAATTACTAAAATTATCATTATAAAATACTTACTTGCAAAAGTAGATTTCAAATTTCAATTCTAAATTGTTTAAAAAGATGTTCATAATAAAAACGGATAGCGTTCCGTTAAAGCTTGTAGAATATGATACATTTGAATTATTAAACCAAAACCACAATGCGTAAACTTTCTTGGCTTTTCTTTTTAGTATTTTTTATTCAATCCCTATCCATTTCGGCCCAAAAATCAGCAATTTACACTCACGATTCGAAAGATTTTGACAAAGCAATTTCTTTGTATGATGAAGCCCAATATGCATCAGCCCAAATTATTTTCGAAAAAGTGAAGTCGGCTACAACCAATGAAGAACTACTATCGGATTGTTCTTTTTATATCGCAAATTGCGCCATAAGAACCAATCAGGCTAATGCTGATGTATTGATGGAAAGATTTGTTTCGGATTATCCCACAAGCCGAAAACAAAACCAAGCATACATTGGAGTAGCACAATATTACTTTGCTCAGGGAAATTACCCTCAAGCTTTGGAATGGTTTGATAAAGTAGATGAAGGCAATTTGAGTGGCAACGACAGAGACAAATTCAACTTCCAAAAAGGCTATAGTTTTTTTGTTTCCAAAAACAAAAAAGAAGCCACGGCCTATTTGAATAAAGTGGTAAATTCCGCCGAGTACGGTTCGCAAGCCAAGTATTACTTGGGTTTTATGGCTTATGAAGGAGATGATTATAAACAAGCTACCAAATATTTTGATGAAGTTTCCGGCGAAGAAAAATACAAGGAAAAATTGTCATATTACCAAGCCGATATGAATTTCAAACTTGGAAATTTTCAAAAAGCAATTGATTTAGGCTTGAAAGCAATGGATAAATCAACTCCTATCGAGAAATCGGAATTAAATAAAATCATTGGCGAAAGCTATTTTAACTTGAAACAATACGAGAATTCTATTCCCTATTTTAAATTATATAAAGGCAAAAAAGGGAAGTGGAACAACACCGATTTCTACCAATTGGGGTATGCTTATTATATGCAAAAGGATTACGAAAACGCCATTTCCCAATTCAATAAAATCATTGGCGGAAAAGATTTCGTGGCACAAAATGCCTATTATCATTTGGGGGAAAGTTACCTGGATTTAAACAAAAAACAGGAAGCATTAAACGCTTTCAAAAACGCTTCCGAAATGGATTATGACACCGCTATTCAAGAAGATGCGAGTTTAAATTATGCCAAATTGAGCTATGAAATCGGGAATTCCTATCAAAGTACTCCCGCCGTTTTGATTGGTTTCATAAAAAAATACCCCAATAACGCCAGTAGATCTGAGGTTGAAAAACTATTGATAGATTCCTATATTTCATCAAAAAACTACAAAGAAGCCTTGGTTTTATTGGAAAAAAATAAATCTCCCGAAAATAAATTGGCTTACCAAAAAGTAACTTTTTATCGTGGATTGGAATTATATACTGATGGGAAATATCAGGAAGCAGCAACATTATTTGAGAAATCTTTGGATGAGCAAAGAGACGCCAAATTTACTGCACGAACCACATTCTGGAAAGGCGAAACGGAATATGTTTTGGACGATTTCAAAAATGCGGTTTTGAGTTACAAACAATTTATGGGTATGGCTGCAGCCGCAGCAACGCCGGAATATAAAAACAGCAATTATAACATTGCTTATGGGTATTTCAAGTTGAAGGAATACGATCAAGCTGGCAATTATTTCCAAAACCAAATTGAAAATGTAAAAGAGGACAAAGTACGTTTGAATGATTCGTATTTGCGTTTGGGCGACTGTAGATTCGTGACTTCAAAATATACATCAGCTTTGGAGGCTTATAATAAGGTAATCGAATTGAAAAGTGTGGATGCCGATTATGCTTATTTTCAAAAGGCAATTTGCTACGGATTTGTCTCTAAAAATGACAGAAAAATTGAAGAACTCAACTCTTTTTTACAATTGTATCCAAAATCGGAATATAGAGATGACGCTTTGTTTGAGTTGGGAAATACCTATGTTGCCGAGAATAAACAAGATCTTGCCATAAAAACCTACGACCGTTTAAACACCGAATTCAAGAAAGGTTCTTACACTTCGAAAGCGATTCTGAGAGAAGGATTAATTTATTATAATTCCGACAAAGACGAACAAGCCTTGACAAAATTCAAAAAAGTGGCCGCTGATTTTCCCAAAACTCCCGAAGCCTTGGAAGCAGTTGCAACTGCTCGATTAATTTATGTTGACAACGGAAAAGTGGATGAGTATGCGAGTTGGGTTAGAACTTTGGATTTTGTTGCAGTTACAGATGCGGAATTGGATAATGACACGTATGAAGCCGCCGAAAAACAATATTTGCAAAACAACACCAAACAAGCTATCTCAGGATTTAGTGGTTATGTTTCCAAATTTCCAAATGGAATTCATTCCTTGAAAGCTAATTTTTATCTTGCCCAATCTTATTTTTCAGATGCTCAGGAAAGCAAATCAATTCCTAATTATGAATACGTTATTTCAGAACCAAGAAGCGAATTTACAGAACAATCCTTGGCAAGATTAGCACAAATTTTCTTAAAAAGCGATAATTATGACAAAGCTATCCCGGTATTGTCACGTCTGGAAAACGAAGCCGATTTTCCTCAAAACAAAACTTTTGCACAGTCTAATTTGATGAAATGTTATTACGACAAGAAAGATTATAACAATTCGGTTGTGTATGCCGAGAAAGTTTTGGCAAACCCTAAAACCGATGATAATGTAAAAAGCGATGCGCAAATTATCATTGCTCGTTCAGCGATGCAAACGGGTGAAGAATCCAAAGCTCGTGCAGCTTACGCAAAATTGCAAACCATTGCCCAAGGAGAATTGGCCGCCGAAGCTTTATATTATGATGCTTATTTCAAAAATAAAGATGGAAAATTTGAAGCTTCAAACACCGTGGTTCAAAAATTAGCGAAGAATTATTCCAGCTATAAATATTTTGGAGCCAAAGGTTTAATCTTGATGGCAAAGAATTTCTACGGATTGAAAGACAGTTTTCAAGCGACTTATATTTTGGACAGTGTGATAAAAAACTTCACCGATTTTCCAGATGTCGTTTCAGAAGCACAGAAAGAATTGGATACAATCAAAACTGAAGAAGCCAAAACAAATTCATCCGTAACCAATTAAAAAAAGTATGAAATTACCATTTTATATAGTAGATGTTTTTGCTGAAAAAAAATATGCGGGTAATCAACTTGCTGTCTTCTTAAATGCCGATACTTTAAGTACTGAGGAAATGCAGCGCATTACAACTGAAATTAACTTTGCCGAAAGCACTTTTATAACCAAGTATAATTCAGATTCTAAAGAAGCGCATATTAGAATATTCACGCCTGAATATGAAATGCAGTTTGCTGGCCATCCTATTATTGGAACATCTTGGGTTTTGATGAATAAAATATTTCAAAATCAACCGCAAAAGATTGTTCTGTCAGTTCCAATTGGACAAATACCAGTTCATCAATTGGAGGACTTAGTATGGTTACAAGCGGCGCAACCTCAATTTTTTGATGTTTTTTCTCCGGAAGATTTTCTGTCTTTTACAAACTTAAATATGTCAGATTTTGATTTTCAATTTCCTATTCAAGAAGTGAGTACAGGAAGTGCTTTTGTAATTGTTCCTCTTCAAAATAGTATGGCATTGGAACATTTAATTCTGGACCAAATTAAAATGAATAAATGGTTGTCAAGTCATTGTAAAACAGAGTTTAGAGCTATTTATTTTTATTGCTTAGCAGCAGGGAAACTGGTGAGTAGAATGTTGTATATTGAAAATAACCAGATTAAAGAAGATGCGGCAACCGGAAGTGCTAGTACTTGCTTGCAGGCTTTTCTTTTGAAATATTATTCAAGTGAAATCAAAATGATAAATCATCAAGGAGATTTTATAAATCGACCTTCTCAAATCTATTTCGATGGAAAATTATCAGAAAATCATTTTGAAATAAAAATTGGAGGGAAAACGCAATTTATAGCGCAAGGAGAATGGGAAGTTTGAAATAAATAGTAATGAAGAAGTTAGAAATAGAAAAAAGAAAAATGATAAAATTAAAAAAAATAATTACAGTACTATTTAAACAATTATCGTTCGCGGCTCCCTTCCTTGTGCGAAGGCTTGGGGTGGGGATTTTGCTTTTAATCGTTCAGGTATCATTTGCCCAAAAAAAAGATCCTAAAAAAGATGAAAATATTGGTACAGAAGTCGTGAATGTTGTGAAACCTTACACACCAACCATTTCGGATGCTTTTAAAGTACGCGAAACTCCAGTACTTGATGATGCTGAAAACACCAAAAAAGAAATTATTAAATACACTATTTTCTCCTTTCCGGTAGCTTCGACTTTTACACCATCCAAAGGAAAAGCAGAAGGTGTCGAAAAAGAAAAGCAAGTACATTTGTTTAATAATTACGCCACTTTTGGAGGTGGAAACTACGGAATATTTAACGCTGAATTATTTGTAACACAAGACCTCAATGCTACTGATTATGTGGGCGGAATGTTTCGTCATCTTTCGTCACAAGGCGGAATCAAAGGGGTAGAATTAGCCGATTCTTTTTATGACACTTCGATTGATTTGACTTATGGAATTCACGAAAATGACTTATCGTGGAATGTAGATTTGGGGTATCAAAATCAGATTTATAATTGGTACGGATTGCCAGAAGGTTTTGGTAGCACATTAACGCCAAATGACAGAGCCAATTTGGTAAACGGAATAAATCCGCAGCAAAGCTATAACAACATCTATTTGGGCAGTAAAATTGAACTCAATGAAAATATTTTAAAAGAAGCGAGTGCCAAATTCAATCATTTTTCGGATAATTATGGTTCTACGGAAAACAGGTTTTATGTGAAGCCTACTTTCGAGTTGAATATCATTGATAAATTGATAAAAACGAATGTGATTGTCGATTACCTAAACGGAAATTTCGAGAAAAATTATTCGAATACCAACTCGATAAAATATGGCTTTACTAATTTTGGAATAGCGCCCAGTTTTGTGATGAACGAAGATGATTGGACAATAAATATTGGTTTGGGCGTGTTTTATAGTTTGGGTACTCAGAACAGTAGTAATAAATTTTATGTTTATCCGCAAATAAATGCTTCCTTGAAAGTAGTTGGGGATTTGATGATTTTCTATGCAGGAGCCGAAGGGAATTTGGAACAAAACACCTATTCGGATTTTGTTAGTGTAAATCCTTTTTTATCACCTACCCTAAACATTACGCCAACTGACAAACAATATGATATTTTTGCCGGTTTAAAAGGAAAACTAACCAATAGTGTGAGTTATAATATTCGTGGTTCTTATGTAAATGAAAGAAATAAGGCTTTGTTTAAAAGCAATGATTTTACCGAAAATAATACCAACGAAAATTATGCTTTTGGAAATTCCTTCCAAGTGGTGTATGATAATATGAAGACTGTGAGTTTTTATGGCGAATTGAAAGCTGATTTTTCTGATGATGTGACTTTTGGAATTGACGGAGCCTTTAGTAGTTATACTACCGATATTCAAGCAGAAGCCTGGAATTTGCCAGCTTTAAAATTAAACGCCAAAATAGATTTTAATATCACTGAAAAATGGTATGCAGGAGTGAATGCGTTTTATGTTGGAGAACGAAAAGACCAAAAATTGAACACCAATATTGTATATGTTATAGCTCCAAGTCCAATCATATTAGACAGTTATTTTGATGTAAATGCGCATTTGGGATTCAAATACAGTGACAGATTAACTGCTTTTTTGAGAGCCAATAATATTACAAATAAAGGATATCAAAAATGGCTGGATTACCCAGTTCAAGGTTTTCAAGTGGTTTTGGGAGCCAATTATAAATTTGATTTCTAGATTTCTTGCCACGAAGCCACCAAGACTCAAAGTTTTTTTCTGAGCAATCAAAAAATAATTTCTTTTTCTTCGTGACTTAGTGTCTTCGTGGCAAATAATGACTTAGCGCCTTCGTGGCAAAATCTTATGACTTTCAAACAAAAAACACACCAATATTACCTTCAATTAGTCCAAGACAGAATTGATGTTTTCAAAGATATGATAGTGGCTTTGACCGAAGATTCAAAGAACGATGCCAAAGGTTCAGCGGGAGACAAACACGAAACCGCTTTGTCGATGATGCATATCGAGCAGGAAAAACTCAATCATAAATTGAAAGAAGTATTGGGTCAAAAAGCTATTTTAGACAAAATTGATTCCACCACAATTGCCAAAACTATAATCGTGGGCAGTTTGGTTAAAGCCAATGGTATTTATCTTTATTTAAGTGCAGCACTTCCTAAAATTGCTGTTGATGGAATTAATGTTATTGCTCTTTCTCCCCAATCTCCTTTGGGAAATAAATTGATGGGAAATAAAATTGGATTTTCGTTTGAAATTAATGGAACGAAGTATTTGATTGATAGTATTGAATAGAAATTCTTATCATCCGTGTCCTGTTGTCTTAAAGGGACTATTATTTCAGCATAGTTTCCAAACAACGAAATC